>NZ_LYRQ01000034.1:0-48421 GCF_001661605.1 Pseudoalteromonas sp. MQS005
TGCTTGTTATTTTCTATAAAAATTAAAAGGTTACACCGTTGTTAGTAAAACAATGAAACTTCAAAAATAAATCCTAATTAATAGAGCTAAAAAAATTTTAATGTGTTAATCTTAATTGGCTTTGAGTTTTTGCGTATTGAATTACGGTATTGTGCTGCGTTTAAGGTTACCGGTTTGGTTATTACTTCTTCCTGTACTATCACCTCCAGTTTTTTGGGCATTGACTCAGGGAGGATATTGCCATAATTATATGGCTGAATTTTAATTATTGACTTACAGGAAAATTTAGTATGTCGGTTACTGGTAAAGTAAAATTTTTCAACGAAGCTAAAGGCTTTGGTTTCATTGAACAAGAAAATGGTCCTGACGTGTTTGTACATTTCAGCGCAATCACTGGTTCTGGTTTTCGCACTCTTAGCGAAGGTCAAGCAGTGACTTTCAGCATCAAGCAAGGTCAAAAAGGCCCTGAAGCTGAGAACGTAGAAGTAGCATAATTTATTATGTGAACCTAAGTTCATCGTGGTGAAACACTAACCTGTTTCACCATAATTCTTAAATAATTTTCAACTCTATTTTTAATCTCTCTGTATTGCCTTTCATTTCTGATATCCGTTATTCATATTTTTAACTCCGATATACCAAATTAAACGTAAACCTTTATGCGCTAGTCCGTTGTTGGCCAATGATCGCCTTGCGATTTAAATTTAGTCTACTGCTTGATGTGAGTTTAATTATATTGAGTTCATAAAAGTGCGTAAGATTGATATTTCTCCATGGAGAAATATAAAAAATCGGCAGGATATTAATGATCAGTAGAAACAAAAAACACAGGTGTTAATAAAAATGATTCTTTGTAATCTATTTCCCCTCCTTTGTATTGCTTTTTAGATAATCGGCACGTCCTTATTACTATGCGACGAATGCGCGAATAATAACGATTAGCTGTATTTTTAGCTTAAAAAGTCTCAAAAACCACTAAAAAAGAATATTCGGGACAGAAAATAAGCTTATTTTTAATTTTTTTTCAGCCACGATTAAGTTAATTTTAAATGTTATATTTTTGTTTACTTTAACTAGGTGGTTTATCAGTATTCTTACTATATCTGGCTTTGCTGAAATTGCATTTGTCACGTTAGTTACGATAATGTTAATTTTTTTGTGTGAGCCCTTTAAATATCTTACAAACAAGCTGATTTATTTATAGGTTATGCGAAACATGAAGTTGACATGACTTAATGCATTTAGCATTATTGGTAAGTTGATATCTATTAAAAGATATCAGGGTTGTCTTCCCCTTGCGGGTTGATAATTAAATTATAAAAGTAACATTACTTAATTGGTTGGGAACTATGTCTGTTAAAATCAGAAAGAGTCTTGTAGCAACTGCGTTGGTTGGCGCTTTTGCATTTGCAAGCAGCAATGTGATTGCAGATCCTTTGAATGACGTGCAAAAAGCAGGTCAAACAATTCAAAAGGCTGCGGTTAAGTCTCAAACTAAAATTGACAATGTATATGGTCAAACTCAGGAGCTAATCGCTGAGTACCGTAGCATCGTTGATGAGACTGAACTTATGAAAGTGTACAACGATCACGTAGCACGTTTGGTCGCTGACCAAAATGCGTCTATCGCATCGTTCGATCGTCAAATCGCGACTATCGATAACACTAAACAAAACGTTGTGCCTTTGATGTATCGCATGATCGATACGCTTGAGCAATTCATCAAAGCGGACGTTCCATTTAACCTTGAAACTCGTCTTGGACGTGTTGAAAGATTACGTGAGATCATGGCATCTGCATCTGTAACAACGTCTGAGAAGTTCCGTCAGGTACTTGAAGCGTACACTGTTGAAACAGCATACAGTTCAGCTGTAACTGCTTCTCAAGGTACTTTAGATGTTGATGGTCGTAGCATTAACGTTGATATCGGTCGTTTAGGTCGTATCACTTATGTAGCGCAATCATTCGATCTAAAACACGCTTGGGTGTGGGATAACAACACTAAACAGTGGAAAGAATTAGGTGAAGAATACCTAAAACCTGTTAAAGAAGTGATCCGTATGGCGCGTAAGCAAGCCACACTAGAACTTGTTAAACTACCAATTTTTGGCGCGGAGTAATCAATAATGAAGAAACTATTTAAAGGTTTTGCTGTTGCAGCAGTACTGTCTGTTTCTGCCGGTACCGCGCTTAATGCACATGCAAATACTGATGCTTTAGATAAAATTCTTGAGCAAGTAAAGCAAGAGCGTATTTCTGAAGGGAAAATCAATAAGCAACGTGAACAAGAGTTCTTATCAGATCGTGCTGATAAGCAAGCGTTACTTAACAAAGCGAAAAGCCAATTAGCTGCTGAAAAAGCACGTGGTGATCGTCTTAGCAAAGAATATGCACAAAACGAAAATACTTTAGCGGAAAAAGAGCAAGCTCTTCAAAACGCGCAAGGTACGTTAGGTGAAATGTTTGGTGTTGTTCGTCGTGCAGCAGCTGACGCGATTGGTTCAATTGAAGCATCTTTAGTAAGTGCTGAAAAACCAGGTCGTGCTGAAGTACTTCGTTCATTAGCAGCAGCTAAAGAACTTCCAACAGTTCGTGAGTTAGAAGAACTTTGGATTTCACTTCAAACAGAAATGACTGAATCAGCAAAAGTTTCAACGTTTGAAACTGAAGTTGCAGGTCTTGACGGTAACCCGTCAATGAAAAAAGTAACACGTATCGGTAACTTCAACTTAGTTACAGACGACGGCTACTTAATCTACTCACCAGAGACTAAATCTATCCAGCCTCTAGGTAAGCAACCTGACAGCTATATCTTAAAAGGTATTTCTGATCTAGAAGGTACTTCAGCTGATAACTACGCTGGCGTATTCGTGGATCCTACACGTGGTGCAATTTTACGTATCAACACGCAGAAAAAGTCTCTTATGGAATACTACCATCAGGGTGATACAGTTGGTTACATCATCACTGTATTACTTGCTGTAGGTCTTTTAATCTTCTTAGTACGTTTCGCTGATTTAGCGCTTACTACTTCTAAGATCAAAGGTCAGCTTAAGAACTTGTCTACACCGAATACAAATAACCCACTGGGTCGTATTCTTAAAGTGTACTCTGACAACAAAAACCAAGATGTTGAAAACCTTGAGCTTAAACTTGATGAAGCGATTCTACGTGAAACGCCACGCATCGAAGCGGGTATTAACATCATCAAGATCCTTGCTGCTATCGCACCATTACTAGGTCTACTAGGTACGGTAATCGGTATGATCCTAACGTTCCAAACAATCACATTGTTCGGTACGGGCGATCCGAAGATCATGGCTGGTAACATCTCTCTAGCACTTGTAACTACAGCGCTAGGTCTAATTGCAGCTCTACCACTTATTCTACTTCACTCTATTGTTGCAAGTCGTAGTAAGTCGGTACTACATATCCTTGATGAGCAAAGCGCGGGTATCATCGCGACTCACGCGGAGAAGGAGAAAGCCTAATGCTAGTCCTGATGGAGATCTGGGAATCTATCAGGGATTTTGTTGGCACAGGCGGCCAGGTTTTATACGTGGTCGCGATAGCACTCTTTCTTATGTGGGTTTTAATGATTGAGCGCTATTGGTTCTTACTTGCTGAGTTTCCTCGTTTAACGAAGGAAATTGTAGCTAAGTGGGATGCCCGCCAAGACACTACGTCTTGGTACGCACACAGAATCCGTGAAGCATGGATTTCTGAAGCGTCTGAAAAATTAGATCAGCGTATGTTGTTGATTAAAACATTAGTAGCTATATGTCCTTTAATAGGCTTACTTGGTACTGTTACTGGTATGATCGCGGTTTTTGAAACCATGGCAACCCAAGGTACAGGTAATGCACGTTTAATGGCATCAGGCATATCAATGGCAACAATCCCAACAATGGCTGGAATGGTTGCGGCACTATCTGGGGTATTCTTTAGCTCACGCCTTGAGGCAAGAGCGAGAATGGTGAAAGCCAAGCTTGTAGATAGTATGCCTCATCACTAGAGAGAGAATTAAATATGGCACGTAAACAACGTTTTCGTGAAGAAGAAGAAGCAGCGGTAGATATGACGCCAATGCTTGACATCGTATTTATCATGCTTATTTTCTTTATCGTAACTACATCGTTCGTTAAAGAGGCTGGTATCGAGGTCAATAAACCAAAAGCTGCCCAAGCTACGAAGCAAAAAAATGCTAACATTTTTATTGCAATTCGCAGTGACGGTGCAATCTGGATTGATAAACAGCAAGTTGATGTTGAACGTGTTTCAGCAAAAATCGAAAGTTTATTAGCAGAACAACCTACTGATGTTGTAATTTTGCAAGCTGATAAAGAAGCAAAACACGGCACAGTGGTTAAAGTGATGGACCAGATTAAAGCGACGGGTGATAACCTGAGAATTTCAATAGCTGGAGATCAGTAATGATTCGTTTTCTGTTTTCACTGATTGCAGGTGGGGCAGTTACTTTCGGCTTGTTCTACTTCATGGCATACCTCATCTCTGGTGGGGCTGACCGTAATACGGAACAAAAAGAGCAGATCATAGTCGAAATTATGACGAATCCGCCTGAATCTAAGGTGCAGGAGAGGAAGCGTGTACCGCCTCCGCCTCCGCCACCGCCAAAGCAGCCGCCTAAACCGCAGCCGCCACAGCCGGAAAATAGCAACCCAAATACTGGTGGCTTGTCATTTAATATGCCAAGTATCGATGTGGGAAGCACGGCCGGTGGACTAAGTGGTCCAGGTGCATTTGGACGAGATGGTGATGCGACACCTATCGTTCGTATTGAACCAAAATATCCAACACAAGCAGCACGTGATGGTAAAGAAGGTTGGGTTCAACTTTCGTTCACAATTGATGAGTTAGGTGGCGTGATTGACGTTGATGTTATCGACGCAGATCCAAAACGTATCTTTGACCGTGAAGCTAAACGTGCATTGCGTAAGTGGAAATACCGTCCTAAGATCATTGACGGGAAACCACAAAAGCAAGTTGGTTTACAAGTTCAACTAGACTTTAAACTTAACCAAGGCAACTAAGGAGGCGAGTAATGAGAAATTTTTCTAAAGTAACTGCACTTGCAATTCTTATGTCTGTGTCAGGTGCATCATTAACTGCACCTGTTTTAGCGGCGCCAGATTACGCGAAAATTGAAGAGCGTAAGAAAGCAAAAACTAAAATCATGGGCGAACGTACTGGTAAAAAAGTAATTAAAGCGTTTGATTTGTATAACGAAGATGATGTTGATGGTGCAATAGCGTTATTGAAAGAGTTAGATCCGTCTAATGACTTTGATAAAGCAACTGTTAATCGTTACTTAGGCAGCATGTACGCTCAAAAAGAGCAATACAAAGTTGCAATTAAGTATATGAAAGCAGCGATTGCACCGGATGTATTGAACTTTGCTGATCAGGCTCAAGGTTTAAAAACTTTGGGCGATATGTATGCGGGTACTGAACAATACAGTGCTGCCAAGCAAGCATATTCTGATTGGATGGACTTCACAGGTGAAGAGGACCCGAAAGTTTACACTCGTATTGCGCAAGCAAGCTATGAGCTTAAACAATTTGATCAGGTTCTTGAACCGGCAAACAAAGCAATTAAGTTATCTGAAGAGCCAAATAAAGCTCCTTATCAACTTAAATTAGCTGCCTATTTTGAGAAAAAGCAATATCAAGATATGGTTAAAGTTGCAGAAGAAATTGTTCGTGTATGGCCTGAAGACAAAAAGTCTTGGGTAGGTTTAGGTAAGTATTATTTACAAACCGAAGACTACCAAAAAGGTCTAGCAACTATGGAAGTTGCATACAAGAATGGTTACTTCGAAAACGAAGTTGAATACAAAGTACTGGCTAACTTTTATTCTTTAAACGAAATTCCTTACAAAGCAGCAGTAACGCTTGAAAAGGCTGTTAAAGAAGAGAAAGTAAAACGCACTAAGCAAAATATTAGCGCGATTGCTAGTAACTACCATCGTTCGAAAGATATAGAGAAAGCTGCTAAGTATTACGAAGAAGCTGCTAAATTTGATGACGACGCTGAGCTCTACCGCAAAGCAGGTTCATTACTTTTACAATCTGAAAAATTCAGCGCTGCTGTTGTTCGTTTGAACAAAGCATTAGAGCTTGGCTCTGATAAAAAAGGCACTATTTATTCAGATTTAGCTGAAGCGTTTTACTACCAAGGTAAGTATAAGCAAGCTTATGCTGCTATTACTAAAGCCATGGACGACCCAAGCACACGTAGGTTTGCTAAAGGTTGGGCTACATATATTAAAGATAAAGCCGCTCGCAACGGTGTTAAAATTTAGTATTTAATGTACTCTAGTATTTTTAAAAAGCCCCATTGGGGCTTTTTTTATTGGAATTGACATGAAAAAAACGCCTATTATTTCACTGCTATTTTGTTTGCTGTTAACGTCTTGCTCTAAGCCTACAGATATATTTTCATCTTATGAAGAAGCGCAAAGCGCGTTAATATCACTTAATACGGCTTTAAGTGCGCAACCGAATTCACAGGTTACACAGCTCAGTAATGAGCAGCTCCCTTTTACAGATGATTATTTAGAGCGTCGCCACGCGATTTATCAGCAGCTAATGCAAATGCAGTTATCAGCAGAGCAAACCAATCAAGTTAATTATTTAGTTATTGCTGAGCGATTCCCAGAGCGCTATTTTGCATGGCCTGTACAAACAAATGTTTTGGCTAATATGCTCACTATGGCGAAAAATGATGCCCAGTATAAAAATATTGAGCAATGGTTAAGGTTTGTAAAATCTCAGCTAGAAGCTGCCGAGCAAAGTAATTTAAAGCTAAATAAAGTTGAACATAGTTATTTAAAAAAGTACGTGCAACAAGCCATAAATCGCACTAACACACCGGTTGAACTTAATGCAGCGTTGAGTGAGTTAAACAATTATTTGGCGGACTATAAGCCAAGAGGCAGCATTGGTTTATCAGGCCTTGCTAATGGCAGTCAGTGGTATCAAAGTAAATTAAATTATTTTGCAAATGCTGTGCTCTCACCGCTTGAGTGGCTAAGTCGTATTGATAGCAAATTCAAATCAATGCAGAGTCAAAAACAGCAAACAACGGTAGAAGCCTCAAATGCCTCACAGCTTACCACATTACTTTTAACTGATTCGAAAATAGCGGGTTTAGACTGGTTAACGGGTTATACGCTATTACCTCTGAGGGCTAACGCTTCACAATTAGAACCAGCCGATGAACTGCTCTATATGGCTATGATGGAGACTGATCTAGGGGTGCATTATCACGCTTGGACATTGTCACAAGCACGCTTAAATTTACTTAAACGATTAAACATAAGTGAAGAGGAAGCGACTTTATTAGTTGAAGATATTCTTTTTTATCCAGGGCAAGCGTTTAGTTTTGCTCCACAACTACTTAATTAAACTTTAGTGCGCTATTAACTAGCGCACTGATCACATCGCTGCGCTGCAGGGTCTTGCTCTAAGCGCTGCGCTGATATTTTTTCCTCACAGTCACAACAGTAACCATACTGGCCAATGTCAATTTGGCTTATTGCCGCTTCAAGCTTATTCATACGCTCAATCAAGGGATTATACTCGGTGCCTAATTGCTGAGCTGCTATATCAAGCCACTCTTCATTTGAGGTACGGGTTAGTATACAAAGCAAATTTTGATGTGTAGGGTGTGTAGATTGTGATAGCAAGCCTAATATAGTCGCTTTAACACTTTCAATTTCATCGTTTAGTCGTTGCTGATGATGCATTAGCAGTATAACCCTTAAATTAGTCCTCAGTGATACTGCTATTATCTAGTTAGATTATCTTAGATGTTATGATTTGTATCAAATTGTGGCGCTTTCGCATATTTTTTTAATACCTCTGCCACTTCATCTTTGGCTTTTAAACGACGTATTTCGTCAAATAATAGTCCTGCTTGTGGGTACTGACGTTTTAAATAACCAAGCCATTGTTTTGTGCGTGAGGCAAAGTACTTGGTATCTTTACTGGCGGTTTGGTGCATGGATGAGTAAATAATATGGTGTAAAATATTTTCCCACGTTAACTCACTATAATCTTCATTATTAATATGAGCTTTAATTTTACGAGCTAAATCAGGATGTGAAAGGGCGCCACGGCCAATCATTAAGTCAGTGCAACCGCTGCGCTTTTGGCATAAAAGGGCATCTTCTACCTGCCAAATCTCCCCATTGGCGACCACCGCAATTTGTTTATCTTTAACTAAAGGAGGGATTTTTTCCCAATAGGCAGGCGGGTTATAGCCATCGCGTTTAGTTCGCGCATGAATGGCGATACTGCTCGCACCTGCACTGACAACGGCATCGACAATCTCTTGGCTATTACTATCATCATCAAAACCTAAGCGAATTTTTGCACTTACCTCGTGTTCAGCGTCTACGGCATCCCTTACAGTTTTAATTATTGAATACATATGTTCAGGGTCTTTGAGTAAAACAGCGCCCCCTTTGCTTTTATTCACCGTTTTTGCCGGGCAGCCAAAGTTTAAGTCAACACCATGGGAGCCTAAGCCAACTGCTTTTACTGCATTTTCAGCTAGGACGTCAGCCACTTGGCCCAATAACTGAATTCGAACTGGCGTGCCACATCGAGTTAGCCCTGC
Organism: Pseudoalteromonas sp. MQS005; assembly: GCF_001661605.1. Taxonomy (NCBI): domain Bacteria; kingdom Pseudomonadati; phylum Pseudomonadota; class Gammaproteobacteria; order Alteromonadales; family Pseudoalteromonadaceae; genus Pseudoalteromonas; species Pseudoalteromonas sp. MQS005. The sequence goes on from NZ_LYRQ01000034.1 coordinate 8,644, forward strand.
ATTTTTTAGTTCAGGGCAATAACGGTGAAATACTTTATCAGGCAAGCAAGTATCTACAACGCGGATAAATTCAGTCACACAAAGATCAAAGCCACCTATGTCGGTGAGTAGTTGGCGCATTTTAAAGTCAACGACACCTTCCATAGGTGCTAAAACAAGTTTCATAGTGTGATTAATTTATTACTGAAAAAGAGCGCCAGTTTACCTGTAAATCATAAATTGATAAAACGCTTATTAGGGTTCATAGTTAGTTTACTAAGTTATTTTTGAAAAAATAGATAATGTGAAAGTTTTTAGTTTTATGCAGGTCTACTTGTATAATGATGTTCAACAAGTTTAGAAGGTAATAAAAAATGAATACAATAAAGAAAAATTCAATTGCATTAACACTCGGCGCAGTGGTTGTTGGTAGTGCAAGTATGGCCAGTGCAGATGTACAAGCTAACCCATTTGAATTTCAGCAAATGGTTGCTGGTTACCAGTTAGACGCAGGTGAAGGCAAGTGCGGCGAAGGTAAATGCGGTGAAGCTAAAACCAAAAAAGAAGGAAAGTGCGGCGAAGGTAAATGCGGCGAAGCGAAGGCCAAAAAAGAAGGTAAGTGCGGCGAAGGCAAATGCGGTGAAGCTAAGGCCAAAAAAGAAGGTAAGTGCGGCGAAGGTAAATGCGGCGAAGCTAAGGCCAAAAAAGAAGGCAAGTGCGGCGAAGGTAAATGCGGTGAAGCTAAAACCAAAAAAGAAGGTAAATGTGGCGAAGGTAAATGCGGTGGTCACTAAACTTTTCTTTTAAATACGTTAAGCTATAGGGCCTATTAGGCCCTTTTTATTTAACGGGAGGTATTATTATGGCTCACATTCAAACGCCTAACTTTGGCATGGTCGGTTTAGGTTTGCGAAGAGAAATGCTAGATGAGCTAGACGGTGCTGTACCAAAACAAATTGAGTTTATGGAAGTGGCCCCAGAAAACTGGTTAAAGTTAGGTGGACGCTTTGAAAAGCAGTTCAAACAGTTAACCAATACTAATTATTTTGTTTGCCATGGTTTGTCACTTTCCATTGGCTCGCCTGAGCCATTAGACCTTGAATTTGTAAAGTCGTTAAAACCGTTTTTTGATACTCATAATATTAAAGTATACAGCGAGCATTTAAGTTATTGTTCAGGAAAAGGACACATGTATGACTTAATGCCGATCCCTTTCACTGAGGAGGCGGTTAACCATGTTGTTTCTCGGGTTAAACAGGTACAAGATATATTAGAGCGACCACTTGTGCTCGAAAATGTGTCTTATTATGGCGCGCCTGGACAACAGTTAACTGAGCTTGAATTTACAAACGCTATTTTAGAACAGGCTGATTGCCAGTTACTACTAGATGTAAATAATATTTATGTTAATTCAGTTAATCATGGCTACGATGCACATGCCTTTTTAGCTGCATTGCCAACTAACCGAATTGCTTATGCCCATGTTGCAGGGCATTACAACGAAGCCGAGGACTTGATTATAGATACTCATGGCGCCGATGTTATTGATCCCGTATGGCAGTTGCTTGATAGCGCTTATGAAACACATGGTGTATTTCCGACGCTGTTAGAGCGGGACTTTAATATTCCACCTATTAACGTGTTAACCAAAGAGCTGGATATAATTCATCAATTACAAGCAAAGCACCTGCAGCTGTTATCCACTGAGCAAAGTGCTTAAACAGTCCTATGCAGCTAGTAATAACAACAGCATGGTTTTAAAAGAGTATTAACTATGAGTTTTATCGATATTCAAAATGAGTTTATGGCTCATATTCGCCAGCCCAACACGAACCCTTGCCCAGCAGATGTTGAAGACAGACGTATGGCTATTTATCGGGAGCTTTTTTTTAATAATATTAATGGGTTTGTTTCATCAGCATTTCCAGTTTTAAAAACACTCTATAGTGAGCAACAGTGGCTATTACTGGTACGTCAATTTTTTAGTGAACATGATTGCCAGTCTCCTTACTTTTTAGATATTGCTGAAGAGTTTATAACGTATTTAATGACAAGTTATGTGCCCAAAGAGTGCGACCCTGTGTTTATGCTAGCGCTGGCGCATTATGAATGGATTGAGCTTGATGTATCGGTAACTCAGGCTGACTTGGATGAGAGCGAACTGGTAACGAATCAATTAACCCAAAGCCCTTTATATTTATCTAAAACGGCACGTAACTTAAGCTATGAATTCCCCGTACAACATATTAGCGAAGCGTTTCAACCGCAACAGCCCTCTGAGCAGCCACATTATTTTGTGGTGTACAGAGATAAAGACGATGAAGTACAATTTTTAGCAACTAATGCGATGACCGCCATGCTGTTGTCTATTATTGACAATAACGCAGGAAGCACATTTGCGCATGTTTGCCAGCAAGTCAGTGAAAATGCACCTCAATTTAGCCTTGAGCAAATAACTCAAGGCGCATTAAGTACCCTAACGGCTATGGCACAGCGTCAAATTATAGTGACAAAAAATCAAGATTAAGCTCTTTATAGATTATTTCACATCGTCTATTATAACGCCTTTATTTGTTGTGCTTAATAAAAGGTTGTACCGATGTCAGATGATAAAGAGTTTAAAGACCCGTTTAATGCGGCTTACTTTTTTGCATTTTTAGCCGTGTTTGCTGGAATAGGGTGTTTAAATGCTATTTTAGGTTGGATCACCAGCTTGACGTAATTTTTGCTTTATTTCATAAGGCTGTTGTTTTCATCAGCCTTATATTTTTTTTATCTTGTTTACCCTTCCTGAATTTTTATAACTACCGCAAACTCGCAATTTACGCTCACTTAAGGTTATAATCACCTGCTTTGTAATATGAACCATTGAGCAGTTAAAATTATGACTCAAGTAACACCAGCAATTATCAAAAACAGCATTACTACAATTGCTGATTACCCTAAAGCGGGCATTATGTTTCGCGATGTAACAACCCTAATGGCAAACCCTGAAGCGTTTAAAGCAACCATAGATGCATTTATTAACGCCTATAAAGATCAAGGTTTTACTAAAATTATTGGCACAGAATCGCGTGGCTTTATTTTTGGTGCACCGCTATCTTATGCCTTGGGAATTCCTTTTATCCCTGTTCGCAAACCTGGTAAATTACCGCGCGAAGTTATTCGCCAAGATTACCAACTCGAATATGGTGAAGATACATTAGAGCTTCATACTGATGCGATTGTAGCCGGTGATAAAGTATTGCTAGTTGACGACTTGTTGGCGACCGGTGGTACAATTGAAGCAACAGCCAAGTTGGTTGCAAAATTAGGCGGCAACGCCACAGATGCAGCATTCGTCGTATCGTTACCTGAACTAGGTGGGGAGCAGCGTGTTGAAAAAATGGGTATTAAAATCCTAAAATTGGTTGAATTCGAAGGCGAATAATCGATGAGTTATCAGGTTCTAGCGAGAAAATGGCGTCCTCAAACCTTTCATGAATTGGTTGGGCAGTCTCATGTTAAACAAGCGCTGGTTAATGCGCTGAGTCAAAATAGACTGCATCACGCTTATTTATTCACTGGAACCCGTGGTGTTGGTAAAACGACCATTGCGCGTATTTTTGCTAAAAGCTTAAATTGTGATGAGGGCATTTCTGCCACACCATGTGGTCAATGTAGTAGCTGTGTTGATATAGAAGCAGGGCGCTACATTGATTTACTCGAAATAGATGCGGCCTCACGCACAAAAGTTGAAGATACTCGCGAAATACTCGATAACGTTCAATATGCGCCAACCCGCGGACGCTATAAAGTGTACTTAATTGATGAAGTACACATGTTGTCAAAGCACAGCTTTAATGCCTTATTAAAAACGCTCGAAGAGCCACCTGAGCATGTAAAGTTTTTACTGGCGACCACCGATCCACAAAAATTACCGGTAACTATTTTATCGCGCTGTTTACAGTTTAATTTAAATGCCTTGTCGCAAGCTGAAATTAAGCAACAGCTTGAGCATGTTCTTACACAAGAGCATCTCAATTTTGATAATGATGCCCTAAGTATTATTGCTAAAGCAGCCGATGGCAGTATGCGAGATGCGCTGAGCCTGACCGATCAGGCTATTGCCCAAACAAATGGCGATATTAATAATCAAGCTGTTCAAGCCATGCTTGGTTTAATGGATACCCATTATAGTCAGAGTTTACTCGCTGCATTACTCGCGCAGGATGGCGCAGCCTTAATGGCTGAAGTTGCCCAAGTCGCGAGCAGAAATCCTAATTACATTGCACTACTTGATGACTTAATTGCACTTACGCATATTATTCAATTAAGCCAATTAGTGCCTGAAGCGGCAGCACTTGATAGCAATAATGCTGACTACATTAAGCATGTTGCAGCGCACACTCATGCTCAGCAAATTCAAGTGTATTATCAGTTATTACTGAATGGCAAAAAAGATTTACAGTGGGCGCCTGAGCCACGCTTAGGGTTTGAGATGATTATGCTACGATTGTTAGCATTTCAACCTGAGCACTCACAAACGACGCATTCAGCACCTAGCTCGCAACCCGCGCCAGAGCAAAATGCCACAGGGCGTACCAATGCATTGCGTGATATTTTAAATAAAAATAAACCAGCGCAGAGCAATAGCACTGAAAGTCAGCCATCAATACATAATCCACAGCCAATAGAGGCTGCTGAGCCTGAGGTTTCGCGCTCTGATAATAGCCGGACTCACATTGAGCAAGAGTCAACGCAAAGTCTGCCAAACGTGTCTGATACAACGCCAATGAGCGATGAACAAGCGCAGCGTCAAAGCGAAGATGATGCCTACATGCAGCACAGCGATGTAGAACAAACCATTGCAGCGCAATACGATGATGTAATGAGTAGCGCGGTTGACCAAGGATTTAATCCTGAGCTATCAAACGTACCTAGTAGCACTGAGCATTCAGCGCCAACAATGGGCGAGCAAGAAGCACGTGCACAGTCTGCAATAGCGCGTATTTTACGTGACAGAAATATTTCCGGTGCGGGTAAACTGTCAAGCGCAGCAACCGAAAAACCTGTTGTGCCAAAATCGACCCCTGCTAGGCCCGTCGATAAACCTATTAGCAATACACCTCAAGCTGTAGCGCAGGAGCCGCCTCCATGGGATAGTGAGGCGGGTGATGAGTTACCAAAAAAGCCAGCGCTCCCCATGTCAGGGAGCAAGCCACAGGTAAGCACTAAACCTGCAAATAAAGTTGACTTTAAAGCAAAGCATCAAACAATTACCGAAAATCTTGCACCTGAGCTATTAGAGCAAATTAATCCGCAAAAACCGGCTCCTGTTGTTGAACAAGCACCAAGTATTCCGGTGCCGGATGATTTTCAAAGCCCCATCAGTGAAATTAGATTTGCCCATCAACAAGATGAATGGGCTTATTTAATTAAGCGAATGGGGCTTGGCGGGCGCATGCGCCAGTTTGCCTTGCATTCAATTTTTACCAAGCAAGACAATCATTTTCATATTGAAGTCGATGAATCGCAAAAGCATTTAGATACGCCTATGCTGCGCCAAAAGTTAAATGTGGCGTTATCGACTATTTATGGGCATAACGTTGAGCTAAATATCGACTTTGCCAGTGGGGTGATTGACTCGCCTTATCTAATTCAACAAAAAATTGATGCAGGTCGTCACCAGCAAGCGATTGATGTGATCACAAGCGATGAAAATATAGTACAATTTCAACAGCTATTTAGCGCTGAAATTGACGAAAACAGTATTCAGGCATTGTAATTAACTATCAGTGCCCTTATTTATACTTCAGTTAATGTATTAAAAGAAAGAGAGACGATTATGTTTAAAGGTGGAATGGGTAACATGATGAAGCAAGCGCAGCAAATGCAAGAGCGCATGCAAAAAGCCCAAGAAGAAATCGCAACAATGGAAGTCGTTGGTGAAGCTGGTGCCGGTTTAGTTAAAGTAACCATGCTTGGTAACCACAACGTGCGCCGTGTTGAGCTTGATGAAAGCTTAATGGAAGACGACAAAGACATGATTGAAGATTTATTAGCTGCAGCATGTAACGATGCTGTGCGCCGTGTTGCCGATGAAACGCAAGAACGCATGGGTAAAGTGACAGGCGGTATGCAGTTACCACCTGGTATGAAAATGCCGTTCTAAGCAACTATGCAACTTTCAGATAGTTTAACATCGCTTATTGAAGCACTGCGTTGTCAGCCCGGCATCGGTCCGAAGTCTGCCCAGCGTATTGCGTTTCATTTGTTAGAGCGCGACCGTAAAGGCGGTGCTCAACTTGGTAATGCCTTGACTAAAGCAATGAGCGCTGTAGGTCATTGCCAATCGTGCCGCACATTTACCGAGCAGGCGCAGTGTGATATTTGCTTAAGCACTAAACGCCAAGACAGTGGTATTTTATGTGTTGTTGAATCGCCAACGGATGTACTCGCCATTGAGCAAACAGGTCAATACAAAGGGCTTTACTTTGTATTAATGGGGCATTTATCACCGATTGATGGCATAGGGCCTAAAGAAATTGGCCTTGATGTACTCGAGCAAAAGCTTGCGCAAGGCGGTATTAATGAAGTCATTTTAGCCACAAATCCTTCGGTTGAAGGCGAAACAACGGCGCATTATATTGCTCAGCTTTGCCACAAAAACAATGTGGGTGCATCGCGTATTGCTCATGGTATTCCTGTTGGTGGTGAGCTTGATTTAGTCGATGGAATGACGCTTATGCATGCATTTAGCGGTAGGCGATTAGTGGCTCAAGAATAAAGCTATTTGTTAGTTATTAAATAAACCTGCATTTACTTATGTTGTGCAGGTTTTTTTGTAGCTTAAAAAGCGCAAAGTCCCCGTTTTAAACTGTTGAATATAAAATCAATACTCATTAAATTAGATGTAGCTACCACGCTACGCCTTCCTGATTTAAATTAAATAACCGCTTTATAAACTAAAAAAGTAGCCTTAAGTGCTGTAACGAACAGAGCCTATGCTTTTTTTACAGTAAGTTATAAGTCTCGGCTTTTTACATGCACGTAATTGGCGAGAACTCAGAGGTTATTATGCAAAATCCAACTCATGATAAAAACGCGGGCGATAAAAAGTCTGCTGAAACACTCAAAAAAGAAGCGGCAAATAAGCACCCGGCTCAAAAGTCTGATAAGCAAAAATCGACGATCAAACCAGAGAAAAAGTAATTGAGTCTGAACAATTTAATATTGAGCTAACACTGTCTTATTTTTCTTTGTGTGTTAAAAACGACAGTCATTATTGTCGCAAATTAAAGGAGTATAAGGTTTAAACAAGGACGTCGGCGACAATAATACCTCATACTAATAGGGCCTGATGATGTTTTGTTAGACCCTATTTCTCAATCATTATGAGAACGCTATGCCTCCTATCAGCGAAAATAACGACAAGCATCATGCCATCAAGCGCGGCCCCAGCGACTTTGCTAACGTAATAAATCGTTTTATAAATCAGTATCAACAGCTATTCGCTAACGCAAAATATAAAGCCATACTCAGCGTATTGTTTATATTATTTTTAATTATGAGTATATATACCGCTTTATTTACTGTGCCGAGTGACTCGGTTGCCGTGATACTCAGATTTGGTAAATTTTCTACTGTTTTACCATCAGGTTTACACTTCAAATTGCCCCTAGGGATTGACAGGGTAACTATCGTGCCCACTAAACGGCAGCTCAAACAGGAGTTTGGCTTTTCTACCCCAGGCGCCACCGATCCAAATCAAAATATGGCGATTGGTAACCAGAGTGTTTTTTTCCGTCAGCGTCAATCGGTAATACTACGAAACCAAATTGGGGAAACCCAAATGGTAACCGGTGACTTAAATACGGCGCTAGTTGAGTGGGTTATTCAGTACCGGATAGCCGATCCTAAAAAATATTTATTTGAAGTGCGCGATCCGGCGGGCACGTTACGTTATGTGTCGGAATCCGTAATGCGAGAAGTGGTGGGCGATCGCACTGTGGATGAAGTCATTACTATTGGTCGCCAAGAAATCGAAGTTGAAGCGCTTCGCAAAATGCAAGCACTGGCAAGTAAGTACGTGATGGGCATTAGTATTGACCAAGTACAATTAAAAAATATTAATCCGCCTAAAGCCGTTCAAGCGTCATTTAACGAAGTAAATCAGGCGCAACAAGAAAAAGAAAAACTGATCAACGAAGCGCGTCGTGACTATAACCGCATTATTCCTTTGGCTGAAGGAGAGCGAGATCAGCGAATACGCGAAGCCGATGGTTATCGAATTAAACGAATTAACGAGGCAAAAGGCGACACACTGCGTTTTAATGCATTATTTGCAGAGTTTATGCAAGCTCCCGAAGTGACTCGTCGGCGAATTTATCTAGAGACTATGCAACACGTTCTGCCAACAGTTAATAATAAAATTATTATTGATAGTAATGCTATCGACGTATTACCGCTGTTAAACCTGACGCCATTAAAAGGTGAACAACCATGAGACATTTTTTATTGTTTATTCTTGGTATTGTAATCGCTTTTTTATTAGCGGCGTTAAATAATGCGTTATATACGGTGAATGAGGTTGAGCAAGTGATCATCACTCAGTTTGGTCGCCCTGTTGGCGAGCCGGTAACTGATGCGGGAATTAAAATTAAACTGCCTTTTATTCAGCAAGTTAATATTATTGATAAACGGGTATTAGAGTGGGAGGGAACACCCTCTGATATGCCTACCAAAGACAAGCTCTATATTTCAGTTAGCTTGTTTGCTCGTTGGCAGGTAACAGATGCACTGCAATATTTTTTGCGTTTAGGGGATGAGCGCAGTGCGCAATCGAGACTTGATGATATTTTTGGCAGTGAAACGCGTAATGCAGTTGCTAAGCATGAATTAATTGAGATTATTCGTACGACTAAAAATCGCCAACCGCTGCGAGATAAATTGCTAACAGAGGCTGAAAAAGCACAAAACATTGGCAGCTTAGTGCCTATAAAAATAGGCCGCTTGCTCATCGAAGAGGATATATTTAATGCAGCGACTAAAAAGGTCAAAGTATTTGGCATTGCGCTTTTAGATATTCGTTTTAAACGAATTAATTACAATGAAAGTGTGAGGCCTAAAATTTATGAGCGGATGATCAGCGAACGTCGCCAAATAGCCGAACGCTTTTTGTCAGAAGGAAAAGGAGAAGCCGCGCGAATACGCGGCAACCGTGAGCGCGATTTAAATAAAATTCAATCAGAAGCATACCGTCAAGTTGAAGAAATTCGCGGGTTAGCTGATGCCAAAGCAGCTGCTATTTACGCATCGGCTTATAATCAAAGTGATCAAGCGGTGGCATTTTATGCATTTACTCGTTCCTTGAAGGCCTATGAGCTTGCTCTTAGCAAAAATACGACACTGGTTTTATCAAGCCAAAGCGAATTATTTAGGTATTTACAAAACACACAAGTAAGTGAAGCACCCGTAAAAAAGTAAAAATAAGGTTATTAAGCACTTTTAAGCTAATTTATATACTTAACCAGCGTTTTTGTTATTTACAATAAATAAAGTTGCAGTGAATGTATCGTCACTAGCAACAAGGCGACGGGCCATGAAGCAAGCAAAACAAATACATTCAGCAACTAAAAATAAAGCATATATCAGCACGCCACAAAATGACAAAACGTCACAGCAAGGTTTAACAGCTAAGCAAGCGGCTGAGCGTCTCGCAGCCAATGGCCCTAATGTATTACCTGGCAGTGAACCTGAATCTAGTTTGGCTATGATTGTTAAAATACTCACAGAGCCAATGTTTTTAATGCTGTTAATTGCAGGGGGCATTTACCTTACCCTTGGAGATAGAACCGAAGCTTTGTTATTACTGGGGTTTGTGTTTGTCATTATTGCCATCACATTAATAGAACAGCGTAAGACTCAGCGTGCACTTGAATCTTTAAAAGATTTATCAGCTCCGCGAGCACTGGTTATTCGTGATGGTCAACAGCACCGAATTGCTGCAAATGAGTTAGTGTGTGGCGATCTGATCATACTCAAAGAGGGTGATAGGATAGGGGCCGATGTCATGCTGGTTGAAGGGCGTTTAGCGGTTAATGAATCATTGCTCACTGGCGAAGCGGTACCAGTACAAAAAACGCCGCAAGCAAAAAGTAAGCACAGTGATGTGTGTCTCGAACCCAACAAAGACCACCCCAGCGCGCTATTTGCCAGTACCATAGTAACCAGCGGCATTGGGCAAGCTGAAGTAATAGCCACCGGTGCAAAAACTGCGGTGGGGCGCATTGGTAACGATTTAGCCGCAACCAAAGAGTCACCTTCTGCATTGCAACAAGCATCAAGTAAACTGGTGCGATGGTTAGGGGCTTTGGCCTTATTAATTGCATGTGGGCAAATATTTTTGCTTTGGTGGTGGAATAATCAACCTATTCTAACAAGTTTGTTATCTGGTGTGGCCTTGGCTATGGCAACCTTGCCAGAAGAAATACCGGTGATCTTAACGGTATTTTTGGCTATGGGCGCTTGGCGTATTGCACAGCAAAAAGTACTTACCCGAAAAGTGTCCGCCGTTGAATCCTTAGGGGCTATTACCGTTTTAGCCGTAGATAAAACAGGCACATTAACACTTAACCGTATGCAAGTTGTTGAGCTGGCGACCTCGTCTTTAAATGGTGATGGGGATGTTTTCAATCCCGAGGGAGCCGAGCAGCTTCCCGAGACTTTTCACCAGTTGAGTGAATTTGCCATGTTAGCAACACCAGGCGACCCCTTTGATCCAATGGAAGAAGCGATAAAAGAGTTTAGTCAACGCTGGTTAGCTGGCACTGAACATGAACGAGATGGACGCCAACCTGAATTTGAATACCCGCTCACCGCTGATATTTTAGCGATGACTAAAGTGTTTCAAAGTACACAAAAGCATTCGCATATATTAGCCACCAAGGGGGCGCCCGAAGCCATAGCTGATTTATGCCACTTAAACTCAGCGCAACGAGCCATAATTACACAGCAAATAAAAACCATGGCGAAACGTGGCTTACGGGTATTAGGAGTCGCGCGAGGAAATTGGCATTCAACCAATGATAATGAACCGGATTGGCCAAGCTCGCAGCATGATTTTAATTTTACTTTTTTAGGACTGGTTGCATTGGCGGATCCGCCGCGCCCCGAAGTTCCACATGCAATTGCACAGTGTCGACGTGCAGGTATTCGAGTCATGATGATGACTGGCGATCACTCAGATACGGCCAAAGCGATAGCTAAACAAGTTGGCCTATCAGCGCGGGCAGAGGTTATTAGTGGCAATGAAATGAATAGCTTAGATGATGCCGCTTTGCTGAAGCGATTAAACAACGTGGATATATGTGCGCGGTTACAGCCACAGCATAAATTGCGTTTAGTGAATATACTCAAAGCCCATGGTGACGTTGTGGCAATGACCGGCGATGGGGTTAATGATGGGCCTGCACTTAAAGCCGCCGATATTGGTATTGCCATGGGTGAGCGTGGAACTGATGTGGCACGTGAAGCGGCTGCTTTAGTGTTACTTGATGACAGTTTTACTCGCATTGTGAGTGCGATAGGCCAAGGTCGTCGTATTTATGAAAATATTCGTAAAGCGATTCGGTTTACTTTTGCGGTGCATGTGCCGATTATAGTCTTAGCGTTGTTACCAGGGGTAATGCATTGGTCTGCACTTTTATTGCCCGTACATATTGTTTTACTTGAACTGATTATTAACCCTGCCTGCTCCATCATATTTGAGGCCGAGCCACAATCAAGTCGATTAATGGATTGCCCACCACGTAAAACGACAGACTCGCCTTTTGGATTTAAACACCTACTAAGCGCAATAGTGCAAGGGCTTGGCATCGCGGCTTTGTTACTAAGCGCGTATGTTTGGATGAATGCACAGAGCTGGGATACCAACCGTAGTGGCAGTCTTGTTGTGATCATGCTGATCTTAAGTGTGTATTTATTGATTCTCGCTAACCGCGATTTAACTCGACCCGCCATTATGGGGCTGTTTAGTGCGAACCCTTGGGTTTTAAAAACAGCGGGCGCTATTATATTGTTGCTGTTAGCATTTTTGTTTATCCCCTGGTTACACTCGTTAATGGGCTTAGTTTACCCCATTGCTGAAGACTATGTAGTAGCAGTGAGTGTATTGCTTTTAATGGCCTTATGGCTTGAAGCTGCTCGTCGTATTAGCCTGCTGTGGAATAAGGCACACATCATCGATTAACCTTATGTTAGTTAGCGCACGGAAGCTAATTGATAACTCTCCTACACTCATAGGGTATTGCATACTGGATAATGAAATTAGCTTATTAAGGAGATATTACTGATGAATATTGATCGCTGGGTACTGCGAATTGCCGGATTTGTCGTGTTACTAAGTTTATTGTTATCACTACTCAGTAGTGTTTATTGGTTATGGTTAACTGCATTTGTTGGCTTTAACCTGCTGCAGTCATCATTTACTGGTTTTTGTCCTTTGGCTATTGCCTTGAAAAAAATGGGGGGTCACGCCAAGCCCGCCTTTGAGTAATTATCTTACCATTCGTTTGTCATTTTTCTGGTTTAAACCCTTTTTATTGTTGCAATTTATAGCCGCCTATTTTTGCTCTGTTACCTCTTATTTAGCTATTAAAAAGAGAGTTTCGTATCGTTGAAAAAACAATAGCTGTAGTTGCAAAAACGATGAAGTTAATTTTTTAATAGGGAATTCGTTATGAGTAATATCACGTCAAACAAATACATTCGCTGGTTTGAAGAAGTTGCTATGGGCGATGTTGCTCATGTGGGAGGTAAAAATGCGTCTCTTGGCGAAATGTATCAACAATTGACCGCTCAAGGGGTGAGAGTGCCTAACGGTTTTGCTGTAACTGCAGAGGCTTATCGCTATGTGCTTGACGATAACAACGCGTGGCAAGCTTTGCATAGCGTACTAGATGACCTTAAACCAGACGACGTTCAAGACCTGCAACAGCGCGGCGCAAAAGCTCGCGCTATCATTGCTGCGTGTAAATTACCCAATGATCTTAAATTAGAAATACTTGGTCACTATAAAAAACTTAAACAACAATATGGGGATGACCTATCACTTGCGGTGCGCTCATCGGCGACTGCAGAAGATTCTCCTGAGGCATCATTTGCAGGGCAAAATGATAGTTATTTAAATATCAGTGGTGAGCAGACCCTACTAGATGCTTATTTACGCTGCTTAGTCTCAAATTTTACAGATCGCTCAATTCACTATAAATATGATAATCAATTTGACTACTTTAAAGTCGACTTGTGTGTCGTAATAATGAAAATGGTGCGCAGTGATATGAGTGCCAGTGGGGTGATGTTTTCTCTTGATACAGAGACAGGCTTTAAGGATGTTGTATTTATTAATGCGGCACTCGGTTTAGGCGAAAATATAGTACAAGGCACCATTGATCCAGATAGTTTTTATGTCCACAAACCGACCTATAATAAAGGCTATAGGGCTGTTTTAAAGCGCCGATTAGGTAAAAAAGAGCAAAAAATGATTTTTACCGATACGCTCAATAAGGACAATATTGCCGTTGAATATACCCGCAACATTAATACCAATGAGAGTGAGCAACGCCATTTTTGTATAACGGATGACGATGTCATGATCCTTGCTGACTACGCTATTAAGGTAGAAAACCATTATTCCAAACAAAAAGGGCAGTACAAGCCTATGGATATGGAGTGGGCAAAAGATGGACTCGATGGTCATATTTATATGGTACAGGCAAGGCCTGAAACTGTTGAATCCCGCAAAACCGATCATGTTTTAAAAATATATCACCTTAAAAATCAATCCTCTATTATTACTAAAGGGCAGGCAGTGGGCACCCGCATTGGCGCAGGGACTGTGCGTATTATTAATGATGTTAAAAACTTAAGTGAATTTAAACCAGGAGAAATACTGGTTACCGAAACCACCACTCCCGACTGGGAGCCGGTAATGAAAACCGCTGCCGCTATTGTTACTAACCATGGCGGACGTACTTGTCATGCAGCTATTGTTTCTCGTGAACTGGGGATCCCTGCAATTGTGGGTACAGATAACGGTGCAGATGTACTCACCAATGGCCAAGCAATTACAGTAAGCTGTGCACAAGGTGAAATTGGCTACGTATACGAGGGTATTTTACAGTTTAACGTAGAGGAAACCGATCTGAGTCATTTAGCCTCACCTAAAACCAAAATAATGATGAACTTAGGTAATCCAGATCAGGCTTTTGCGCTCGCCTCTTTACCTGTCGCAGGGATAGGGTTAGCGCGGATGGAATTTATTATTACTGAATTTATAAAAGCGCACCCCATGGCGCTTATTCACCCACAAAAAGTAGATGAGCAGGCTCGTCAAGCCATCAATACACTCAGTGGTGCCTTTAAAACCCCCGTTGATTTTTTCATTAAAACGCTTTCAGAGGGGGTTGCTACCCTTGCTGCATCGGTGTATCCAAAGCCATGTGTGGTAAGAATGAGTGATTTTAAAACCAATGAGTACGCCACATTGTTAGGCGGCAAACCTTTCGAACCGGTCGAATCAAATCCGATGATAGGTTTTCGAGGAGCGTCTCGTTATAGTCATCCGGATTATGCAGAAGGTTTCGCTTTAGAATGCGCCGCAATGAAACGAGTGCGTGACGAAATGGGGTTCACTAATGTGATTTTAATGATCCCATTTTGTCGACGAATAGCAGAAGGGGAGAAGGTAATAGCGACAATGGCAAAACAAGGTCTTGTTCGTGGGGAAAATGATCTGGCCATTTATGTAATGTGCGAAATACCTAATAACGTCATTTTAATTGACGAGTTTGCCAAGTTATTTGACGGTTTCTCGATTGGCTCAAATGACTTAACGCAGCTTACTTTAGGGGTCGACAGAGATTCAGAAGTGGTTGCTTTTGATTTTGATGAACGCGACGCAGGTGTAAAGCAAATGATTAAGTTAGCCGTTGAAGGAGCAAAGCGTAATGGTAAACATTCAGGAATTTGTGGCCAAGCGCCATCTGACTTCCCTGAAATTACCGAGTTTTTAGTAACGTTAGGCATAGACTCAATTAGCCTTACTCCAGATAGTGTTCTTAGTACGATTGAGCGCGTACTAAAAATAGAGCAACAGATGAATAAAAGTAAAGCATAAGGCTTTTATTGCTGAGCTTTTGCGGGCGCAATTGCTTGCTGTTCTCAGCTTATAAACATGGCTCAGCTAAAAACGATAAATACAGTTAGCCAATATTCAAAATTAACAATAAATAATACCTCGTGAGCGTGTTAGCGCACCGACCAAGTAAATGAACGGCTGTAAGTTAAAGCATTGCCTTTTGAATATAACGTAATAACTAAGCGACTTATTTTAAATGATGAGCTTTAATCGACAGGGATTTTATCATGAACAGTGATATACCGTATTTGGCTTTACAGACCGTAAGCGTGTTTTTTAAAGCTTATTTAAAGCGTCGTATTTTAGCGTTTATCAAAATCATCGTTATGGCTAGTTTGTTATTGAGTATTAACAGTGCATTTGCTGAAACAGCAAACGATATTAATAAAGATGCTAGCCAGGCATTAGCTAATTTATATAAATCCAACAAGGTTGCTGATGAGTTATCAAAAAGAGCGGTCGCGGTTTTAGTTTTTCCAAATATTATTAAAGCGGGTTTAATATTTGATGGTAGTTATGGGGAAGGAGTATTAGGGTCTGTTGATCTTTCAAGGTTGAATTTGCAGCAGTTTGTTTGGTATTTAGGCAAGGCAGAGCCTATGTGGTGTGGTTATTCCCCATAAATAGGCGATAACGTAGCATCAATGCCAAACAGGCGCTGCTCACAGGGTTCTTCCTAGGGGCTATTTACTCTTTGTTGCTCGGTTTTGACTTAGCCCACTAGGTTACAAACCTCGCGCCGCGATTAAACAGCCCCTAGTTTGAACAAATTTTAATCCGAAAAGATCAACAGACCCTAATTAAAAAGGCGAATATATTGGTTATTACAACTCAGTAGGTGGGCCTTGGGGCCCCCAAGCCGGGGCACAATCATATAGCTATGCGATTTTATTAATGACAGATAAAGCGACAAAGTACCTTGAGGACTCCCGAGGTTGGGAAATTGGGGTTGGGCCAACAATGGTTGTTATAAATGAAGGCGCTGCTAAAAACCTCTCTTCGTCTACGTTCAAAGATGATACTTATGCATACGCGTTCATTTTTGATCAACAAAGCTTCATGCTTGAAGTGAGTATTGAAGGCACTAAGATTTCGCAGATAAACCGCTAAATTAAGTGCTTAATAACTTAATTAAGGTGCGTATCGGCATCTAACAATGTAAAAACTGAGCTGATTATGAAAGTACTTAACGATGTTATGCAAGCCATAAAGCGTGTCAGGGTACTCAATGGTTCGGTATCAAAGCAAAGCGCTAAACACCAAAGAGCAACCACGGGTATATCTCATGTTACTGCATCAAAAAAGCATAAGCGCAAGGTTGTTCCCGGGCAATTAGCAGGCATTGAGCATATTGGCGATATTATGACACCGCCAGCAATAGGCAGTGTTGATATTACCTATACTGACTACAGTGAAGCCCAAATAAAAACCGGCGACATTAGTGATATTGAAGCATTTTTAAAAGTGCCTCAGCCTGACTGGGTTAAAGTAAGGTGGCTGAATGTAAGTAACACACATCCTTATGTTGTAAGGCTATTTCAGCAACACTTTGGTTTTCATACCCTAACAGCCGAAGACGTATTACACGTTCCTCAGCGTCCCCGCATTGAGTTTTTTGATGATCATTTATTTGTAGTGTTGCGGATGTTAACACTGGGAAATGACACAAAAGAAGATGATTTAATTAATCCTACTCTTAACATTGAGCAGGTGAGTTTGTTTTTATACGACGGCGTAGTGCTTACCTTTCAAGAAGAGCCAGGAGATGTATGGCAACCGATTCGAGAGCGTTTAAAAACACAAAGTCGGCGTATCCGAAAAAATAATACGGGGTACCTACTGTATGCGTTGCTTGATGCTGTTGTTGATCACTGCTTTCCGGTGTTGGAACAATATGGTGAGCGACTTGAAGACTTAGAGCTTGTCACGCTTGAAAAGCCCACACCGCAAGTGTTGCACCAAATTCATCGGATCAAACGTGAACTTGCCTTGTTACGACGTATTGTATGGCCGATGCGAGAAGTTATCGATCAATTATATCGTGAAGAGGGAGGCAGAATTGATGATGCTACACGTCCTTATTTAAGGGATGTGTATGAACATAATATTCAGATAGTTGAAATTATCGAGTCATATCGTGAAATGGCCAGTGGTTTAACAGACTTATACATGTCTGCAATGTCTAACCGAATGAATGAAATTATGAAGCTACTTACCATTATGTCATCGGTTTTTATTCCATTAACTTTTATTGCGGGTATTTACGGTATGAACTTTAAATATATGCCGGAGTTAACGTGGTATTGGGCTTATCCCGCTATTTGGGGGATTTTTGTTTTGTTAACTATCGTCATGGTGTTTTATTTTTGGCGAAAAGGATGGTTAAGCAAGGCGTAACTTAATAAATAACCTGAACAAATACACAGCGTTGGTAGAGCTAAAAATTACCAATAGCGCTACACCTTAAATATGTAAAGAGGAAATAATCATGAAAACGTATTTTGCACTAATACTTATAATTACCTTGAGTTCTTTTACGGTTATGGCACATGAAAATGAAAACCGAGAAAGTAATCGTCAGATGATGATGGGTGAGATGATGAAACACCGTGGCCACCTTAATATGGAGCCTAGAATGCAAGAAATGATGTTAGTGATGAAACAAATTGGCAGTGAAAATAATCAGCAATCACGTGATTTACTGATGCAAAAGCACATGAAATTAATGCGTGAAAATATGCAACTGATTAACGATACCAGCCAATACAGTGACGATATTGAAGATATGTCATCAGCCCAGATAAGTGAGCGCATGCAAATGATGGAAGAGCGTACTAAGGTGATGCAGTTGATGATGGAGCAAATGCTACACCATAGTAATTACAGCAATGTGCGAGCTCAAACAACAGACAACCCGAAATGAACAGGTGGCTAGATAAGGTTATATTGCTGTGCTGAGCAACGTTGCCTTATATGGGCTAGAGAATTACCATGACGTATTCTTAAAAAATGATTAAAATGATCATCAGGCAAGGCTACAAAGTTTTTCCTAGTAAAAAAATGGTTAATTTAATCATTTTGAGTGTTTATCAAGGAATAGTGTATGTCTGATTTTAGCCCATCGGCTAATGACATTATTGATGATTTTGTTGCGCCTGTTTGTCAGGGCGAAGTGGAAATAATCTATCAAGATGAGGCGCTTTTAGTGATCAATAAACCTAGCGGTTTATTGAGTTTGTCGGGTAAAAACCCACTAAATTGGGATTCCGTTCATTATCGCTTAGTCAATGGTCAACAGGGTAAAACAGCCGCCTTTGCAGAAGCAAAGTTACCTCATCGATTAGATTTTGGTACCTCAGGGATCATGCTGGTGGCACTCAATAGTGAGTCGGCAAAAAACCTCAATCAACAATTTCAAAGTCACACCATAAGCAAACGCTATGTCGCTATGTTGCAAGGAAAAGTGTGCGATAACCACGGACAAATAAATTACCCGATTGCTAAAGACAAACTCTATTTTCCTCGTGTTAAGTTATGTAACACCACAGGCAAAGCGGCCTTAACACACTACACAGTACTCAAGCGTTTTATACAACCAATCAAGACGTTAGTGCAATTTACCCCCGTTACTGGTCGAACGCATCAATTACGTATTCATAGTCATGCAATTGGGCATCCTATTTTAGGCTGCGATTTGTATAAAAGTGAACAGAGTGAGCAGATGGCGTCGCGTTTGCAGTTACATGCCAGCGATAT
The DNA here is from genome assembly GCF_001661605.1 of Pseudoalteromonas sp. MQS005. Classification (NCBI taxonomy): domain Bacteria; kingdom Pseudomonadati; phylum Pseudomonadota; class Gammaproteobacteria; order Alteromonadales; family Pseudoalteromonadaceae; genus Pseudoalteromonas; species Pseudoalteromonas sp. MQS005. The sequence goes on from NZ_LYRQ01000034.1 coordinate 27,560, forward strand.
ATACTTTCATCATCCAAGCACTCAAAAGCCGATGCATTTACACTGTGCTAGCCCATTTTGAACAGATATTGTTTTTTATAATATTGTTGTTTTTTGCTGGCAGCTTTTTTTACTTTTTTCCCTTGAAGTTCTGACACCTCCCCCCATATTAAGTGCATAACGCAGACACTTTGCAAATTGGAGATACATAAATGACTGCAGCACAAAAAGAAACATTAGGCTTTCAAACAGAAGTAAAACAATTACTAAACTTAATGATTCACTCGCTTTATTCTAATAAAGAAATATTTTTACGTGAGCTTGTATCAAACGCATCTGATGCAGCCGATAAATTACGCTTTTTAGCGTTATCAAACGGCGACTTATATCAAGGTGATGCTGATTTACGTGTACGTATTAGTGCTGATAAAGAAGCCAATACGATAACCATTTCTGATAATGGTATTGGTATGACACGTGATGAAGTGATCAGCTCTTTAGGTACAATTGCAAAGTCGGGTACCGCAGAGTTTTTCAAAAACTTAACGGGCGACCAAAGCAAAGACTCACAACTTATTGGCCAATTTGGTGTGGGCTTTTACTCAGCGTTTATTGTTGCTGATGAAGTGACAGTGCGTACCCGTAAAGCAGGGGAGACAACGGCTGTAGAGTGGCAATCAAAAGGTGAAGGTGAATACACGCTGCAAGAAATTGAAAAAGAAGGCCGTGGTACAGACATTATTCTACACCTACGTGAAGAAGAAAAAGAGTACGCAGACGAATGGCGCCTTCGTAGCATCGTGACTAAATACTCTGATCATATCTCTACACCAGTACAAATGTACAAAGCAGAAGTACCAGAGTCTGAAGGCGAAGACGGTGAAAAAATTCCAGCAGTTCCTGGTGAGTGGGAAAGCATTAACCGCGCTACGGCATTGTGGACGCGTGATAAGTCTGAAATCTCTGAAGATGAATACAAAGAATTTTACAAGCATGTAAGCCATGACTGGGAAGATCCACTTAGTTGGGGACATAACAAAGTTGAAGGTAAAACTGAATACACCAGTTTGTTATACATTCCGAAAAAAGCGCCGTTTGATTTATGGAACCGCGAGCGCCAAAGTGGCTTAAAATTATACGTGCAACGTGTATTCATTATGGATGATGCTGAGCAGTTTATGCCAAGCTACCTGCGTTTCGTTAAAGGTCTATTAGATTCAAATGATTTACCACTAAACGTATCGCGTGAAATACTTCAAGATAACAAAGTGACCCAAGCTATCCGCAAGGGGTGTACGTCGCGTATTATTAAAATGCTTGAGCGTATGGCGAAAAACAAAGCCGATGATTACCAAACGTTTTGGAATGAATTTGGTCAAGTAATGAAAGAAGGCCCAGCAGAAGATGCGGCTAACAAAGAGAGCATTGCTAAGCTATTACGTTTTGCTTCAACGCATACCGATTCAGACACTCAAGATGTATCGCTTGAACAATACATTGAGCGTATGAAAGACAGCCAAGATAAAATTTACTATGTTGTTGCTGACTCATTTATTGCAGCTAAAAACTCACCGCATTTAGAAATTTTCCGCAAAAAAGGCATTGAAGTTTTACTACTAAGTGACCGTGTTGATGAGTGGATGATGAGCCACTTAACTGAATTTGCAGACAAGCAATTTCAATCAATTACTCGCGGTGATTTAGATTTAGGTGACTTAGACGACGAAGAAACTAAAAAAGCACAAGAAGAGTCTGAAAAAGAAGTTGCAGGCCTTATTGAGCGTATTAAAACCGCATTAGGTGATGATGTTAAAGAAGTACGCTTTACACATCGTTTAACCGATTCGCCAGCCTGTGTGGTGAGCGATGACAATGATATGAGCTCGCAAATGCAAAAGTTGATGGAGTCAGTAGGTCAAGCAGTGCCAGAAGCTAAACCTGTGTTTGAGCTAAACCCTGAGCACCAGATTGTTAAGCATTTAAATGATGAGCAAGACGAAGATAAATTTGCGCAGTGGTCACATGTATTGCTAGATCAAGCATTACTAGCTGAGCGCGGTACGCTTAAAGATCCAACTGGATTTGTCACTCGCTTAAATAAACTTATGCTTGATTTAAGCAAATAAGTATTAAAAATCAATGATTGAGTAAAAAGGGAACGTTTGTTCCCTTTTTTTATGCGCTGGAGCATAGAGTTTATTGATTTTTAAAGGTTAAATTTGCTGCATAGGCGCTGCCCGAAGGGGTCTGTCTGCCTACATGGATGGTGGCAAATGGCGTGAGCAGGACGCAGAAGCTTTGCTCGATTTTTACTCAGCCTACTAAGTTGCAAACCTTGCGCCGCGATTAAAGTGCCCCTAGTTTGCACAAATATTAATCCGCAAAGGCCAATAGACTCTAGACAATTAGTATAAGTTACTTGAGTATCTGCGGCGCTTGTGGAAGAATTCAGACTTTAAAATAAACTCTCATATTAGGGGACAATGATATGCGCATTATTCTTTTGGGCGCGCCGGGTGCAGGTAAAGGTACTCAAGCTCAGTTTTTAATGGATAGATACGGTATTCCACAAATTTCTACCGGTGATATGCTACGAGCTGCAATTAAAGAGGGCACACCACTTGGCCTTGAAGCAAAAAAAGTAATGGACGCAGGTCAGTTAATTTCTGATGACATCATCATTGGCCTTGTTAAAGAGCGCATTGCAAAACCTGATTGTGAGAAAGGCTTTTTACTTGATGGCTTCCCACGTACCATTCCACAAGCTGATGCAATGAAAGATAATGGCGTTGTCGTTGATCACGTTATTGAGTTTGATGTTGCTGATGAAGTGATTGTTGAGCGTATGGGTGGCCGTCGTGTTCATCCTGGTTCTGGTCGTGTGTACCATGTTGTTTACAATCCACCAAAAGAGGAAGGTAAAGACAACGAAACAGGCGAAGAGCTTATTATCCGTGCGGATGACACAGAAGAGACAGTTCGTAAACGCTTAGGTATTTACCATGAGCAAACAATGCCATTGGTTGACTACTATCAAGCAGAAGCGCAAGCTGGTAATACGCAGTACCATAAATTAGACGGTACTCAAGCGGTTGAAGCAGTAAGCAAGCAACTAGCTGAGCTTTTAGGTTAATTTTTATCTAAAATTAAAAGCATAATTAAAAAAAAACCGCTTCATAGCGGTTTTTTATTATCTGAAATTCGACCTTTAAAGCGTTTTAAGCTTTTCAATAACGCTATCGTATTCAGGCTCGGTTGATAAGCTACTAACTAATTGTTTATATATAACTTTATGGCTTTTATCGAGAATAAAAACAGCGCGAGTAAGTAACCCCATATCTTTAATTATTAACCCATACTTTTGGCCAAAATCACGCCATACAGAATCAGAAAGTGTCGTAACTTTATCGATATTTTCTGCTTTGCAAAAACGTTTTTGTGCAAAAGGTAGGTCGGCACTAATCGTTAACATGGCTACGCCAGGAAACTGTTGCGCTACTTTTTCATTAAAATGTTTTGTTTGCAGGCTACAAATGCCAGTATCTAAGCTTGGTACTACGCTTATCAATACAGCTTGCCCTTGGTAATTTTCTAATGTAATGGCAGTAAAACTGTCGTCGACCACTTTAAAATTTGGCGCATCAGCACCGATTTTAAGGCCTTGGCCTAGTAACGTAACAGGTTTACCTTGCGCTGTTACTTTTCCTGCATCTAAGGTGTTTTCAGGTAACTCTGATGCAAAACTAGTGCAACAAAACAGGCTCAATGCAAAGGCTAATGAACGACGCATGGATTTTTTCCTTTTAAGAATTAACGTAATAGTGGTGAGTGTATTATACTGTGATGGAGTTACCAAGCAGAATAATTGACGCGTTTATTTTTCCCTAAAATTGTAAATAAGCAATACTTTGATTACTATGTGTATATAAGAAATAGGTATTAATTAATAATATCCGTGCCTTTATTTTTTGCGGTGTCAGCGTACAACAAGTTTTAAAATAGAGAGATAATATGTCAACATCGGTTTTAATTTGTGATGATTCAAAACTAGCTAGACGTCAATTAGCTCGCTCTTTACCCGATGATTGGGATATTAAAGTTGAATTTGCATGTGACGGTGTAGACTGCATAAAACAAATAACTAAAGCCCAGCCTGAAATTCTTTTCCTTGATTTAAATATGCCAGAAATGGACGGTTATGGCGTGCTTGCTGCAATGAAAGAGCAAGGGCTCGACGTCCTCACCGTTGTGGTATCAGGCGATATTCAACCGAGTGCGCATCAACGTGTGCTTGAGCTTGGCGCCATAGATTTTATTCAAAAACCGTGTTCCCCCGAAAAGCTTGCTGCCATTATTGAACATCATGGTATTAGAGATAGAGCACTGCGTGAACGCATGTCTCACTCGTTAGGTGAACAAGTTGACCCTGATGTTCGTGATATATATCAAGAGCTGACTAATGTTGCCATGGGTCAGGCGGGAGATTTACTGGCAAGACTGCTTAATGTCTTTGTTAAGTTACCCATTCCTAATGTTAATGTTTTAGAAGTCAGTGAGCTCAACATGGCGTTAAGCTCTGTTGATACCAATGATACTACATCGGGTATTTGCCAAGGCTTTATAGGCGGCGGAGTATCTGGCGAGGCATTATTACTTTTAAATGACTCTAGTTTTAAAGAAATAGCCTCACTGATGAATTACGAAGGTGAACTAAACGACAAGGTTGAGTTAGAGTTGCTAATGGATGTAAGTAACATTTTAATTGGCGCTATTTTAACCGGCTTGTCAAAACAGCTCGACATGACCTTTAGCCAAGGGCATCCAATAGTTTTGGGGCAGCATCGGGACGTTTCTGAACTTGTTCAGTCGAATAAGTCGCGCTGGCAACGGACTCTAGCCATAGAAATAAGTTACGGTATTGAAAATCATGATATTAGTTGTGATTTAATGTTGCTCTTTACTGAAGATTCACTGAAAACTTTGAAATACAAAGTTGCTTATCTACTAGAAGATTAAATATTTATGCCAGCTGATTTAGATTTGAATGAAATCCATTGGTTAATGGATATGTTTAATACGGTTGATGTCGGTCTTGTTGTACTCGATCGAGAATACAAAGTGCATGTATGGAATGGTTTTATGGAAAATCATTCTGGTTTGTTACCGAGCGCTGTAAAAGACAAAGACTTATTTGATTTATTTCCGGCCATTGATGAAAAATGGTTTAGAAGTAAATCTGAGTCAGTGTTTGTATTAAAGAATCGTTCATTTACTATTTGGGAGCAGCAGCCGTATATTTTTCGTTTTAAAAACTACCGACCAATTACCGGTAAAGCGGACTATATGTATCAAAATGCCACGTTTATTCCACTTACCAATGTGCGAGGCGAAGTCGAGCATATTTGTATTATTATTTACGATGTGACAGATATTGCGGTTAACAAAAAAGAACTAGAAGAGTTAAATAAAAAACTAGAACAAGTAAGCCAAACAGATAGTTTAACCCAGCTTGCCAATAGAGGGCATTGGGAGCACTTACTGCACCAAGAATTTTTACGAACGAAGCGAAACGAAGGTTGTTGCTCGTTATTAATTTTTGATATTGACCACTTTAAAAAGGTAAATGATGATTTTGGACACAGTGCTGGAGATGAAGCACTTCGTCATATAGCGAGTTTACTGAAAACTGCATTGCGTGAAACAGACATTGCTGGGCGATACGGCGGTGAAGAGTTTGTTGTTACTTTATTAGATACCGATAAACAAGGGGCGATTGTATTTGCTGAACGTTTACGCCAATTAATTGAAACCTCTCCGGCGAAATACAATGAGCACACGGTGCATATGGCCATTAGTGTGGGTATTGCGTGTTTTGATGATCAGTTTAAAGATCACGAACGCTGGATTGAAGCTGCCGATAAAGCGCTTTATCATTCAAAAGAAACAGGTCGAAATAAAGTGTCGGTATACGCTGATATAAAAAATGATGCTTAGGCATCATTTTTTAATTGGGGGGTAAAATAAGCAAGTCAGTTTTAAGTAAGCGCATTATTTTTTCTGCAGTATTACCAATGAGTTTTGCTTTAATTCCTACATTCCCAACAGATCCTATAATCACTAAATCAGCATTGAGCTTGGCCGCTAAGCTTGGGATCACCTGCTCAGGTAAACCCGCTTTAATATAAAGTTTGTCGCGTAAGTTATTATCAATAATGAGTTGTTGCTGTGATTGAGGTAATTTCTCAAAGGCATTGACTAGTTGCTCTTCTGAAAATACTAAGCCTAAATCTCTTAATATTGGAGAAATATACACTGTGTAGCCGGCATAAAATTCACAGTCTGTTCGCTGTGCGTATGCTAGGCCATATTTAATAATTGACTGATTAAGTTTATGTTTTGCGGTTTTTTCGCTGGCTAAATCAAGTGCGGCGAGTATGTTGGTATGCTTGCGCCATTTGTTATCTGCCGCTAAATACAAAGCGATGGGCGTAAAGCGGATAAGTTGCCAATCAAGTTCACTAAATTGGCTGTCGCTGTCGATATGGCGTGTTTTTATCACCATTTCGTAATCATCAGTATTAATATCTTCGTTAAGCCACTGCTCGGGGGCTTCATGCCATGCGGTTTGAAAGGTATAACTGCAACCCTCCAGTTCTGCGCTAATCAGTGGCTCCAACTGTGCCCTTAATGATGAAAGGCATTTATCTTGGAGTGAAAGCAATTGTTCTGGCGACAGAGAAAATAAAATATTGCCGGTTTCTTCAAAGCTAAATGCAACAATATCAATATGTTTATTGCCTTGCAGCGCTTTTTGTTTAGCATGCTGCAATGACGTTTTTGCAAATTCAACCGAATCAATCAGTACAAGAAGCTTTTTTTTGTCCATTATTTTTACTCTGTTGTATGGCGTGAATCATCAATTGGACATTGACCAATGGTTGAAATCTCACCAGAATTTGACTCCTGTTCCAGTTTTACCTTAAAGCCCCATAGTCTGTAAAGGTGTTTTAATACCTCCCCATGGGAGTTAGCCAGTGGAACGGCATTATGAGGTACATATCGTAGGGTTAAAGAGCGGTCGCCGCGTAAGTCAACATCGTAAACTTGTATGTTAGGCTCATGATTACTAAGGTTATATTGTGCAGAAAGTGCTTCTCTAACCGCTTTGTAGCCATTATCGTCGTGAATAGCGCCTATTTCTAAATGTGGGTTACTAGCATGGTCGACTATGGTGAATAATTTAAAATCCCGAATCAGCTTAGGGGATAAAAATTGGCTAATAAAACTCTCATCTTTGAAATTTTGCATTGCAAAGTGCAGTGTCTCGAGCCAGTCACTGCCTGCATGCTCAGGGAACCAGCGTTTATCTTCTTCTGTTGGGTTTTCACAAATACGACGTATATCAACCATCATATTAAAGCCCAGTGCATAGGGGTTAATACCTGAGTAATAATCGCTATTGTATGGAGGTTGGTACACAACATTAGTATGGCTTTGTAAAAACTCCAACATAAATGAGTCGGTTAGTTTTCCCTCATCATATAAATGGTTCAAAATAGTATAGTGCCAAAAAGTGGCCCAACCTTCATTCATTACTTGGGTTTGTTTTTGCGGATAAAAGTATTGTGATATTTTTCGCACTATCCTGACGATTTCTCGCTGCCATGACTCGAGTAAAGGGGCATTTTTTTCAATAAAGTACAGAATATTTTCCTGTGGCTCTTGAGGGAAGTGGCGTTCGTGTTTTTTTGACTCTTGCTGTTGAGAAGGAATGGTACGCCATAATTCGTTAACTTGTGATTGCAAATACTCAGCCCGTTCTTGCTGACGCTTTTGCTCTTCAAATAACGAAATTCGTTGTGGACGTTTGTACCTATCAACACCGTAACTCATTAATGCATGACATGAGTCGAGTATGCTTTCTACTTCGGAAATACCGTACTTTTCTTCACAGCGGCTAATATAGTTTTTAGCAAACAATAAATAATCAATAATTGAGCCTGCATCAGTCCAAGTTTTAAATAAATAATTCCCTTTAAAAAATGAGTTATGCCCATAGCAAGCATGTGCCATAACCAGTGCCTGCATCGGAAGGGTGTTTTCTTCCATTAGGTAAGCAATACAAGGGTTGGAATTAATCACAATTTCATACGCAAGTCCCATTTGGCCGCGTTTATAATTTTGCTCCGTTTGAATAAATTTTTTACCATACGACCAGTGAGTGTAGCCAATGGGCATGCCTACACTTGAGTAGGCATCCATCATTTGTTCTGCGGTGATCACTTCAATTTGATTAGGGTAGGTGTCTAGCTTATAGTGCTCAGCCACACGCGCTATTTCGTCTTGGTATTGTTGCAATAGTTCAAAGGTCCAATCGGGCCCATCACTTATTCGATTATCTTTCATAATGCTACCTCGCTTTGGCTATGCAGCCCCTTGCTGTTGACGACCTTTTTTAAATAGCTCCCTAAATATAGGGTAAATATCTTCAACACTTTGGATATGCTGGATGGCAAAATTACTGTTCGTTTGACTAATGTTTTGATACTCGCGCCATAAACTTTGATGAGCACGTGTGGTAATTTCTATATAGGCAAAATAGCGAACAGCTTTAAGTATTTTATTACGTAAAATGTGTCCACATTGGGGCGTGTCATCGGCCCAATTATCACCATCAGAAGCTTGTGCTGCGTATATATTCCATTCATCAGCATTATAGCGCTCAGCTATTATTTCATTCATCAGTTTTAGTGCACTTGAAACAATGGTACCGCCTGTTTCTTGTGAATAAAAAAATTCTTGCTCATCAACTTCTTTGGCCTGGGTATGATGGCGAATATATACAACGTCGATGTCTTTGTAGCTGCGAGTTAAAAACTGATAAAGCAAAATGTAAAAGCGTTTTGCCATGTCTTTTGTTGCTTGATCCATTGAACCTGACACATCCATAATACAAAACATCACCGCTTTACTAGTTGGGTGTGGTTGTTTGTCGTAGTTACGAAAACGTAAGTCGTAATTATCGATAAAGGGCACGGTTTTTATTTGCTGTTTGAGTGTGTCGATTTCTTTTTGTAATAAGGCCACAGCGGCTTTATCACAGTGTGGTTGTTCAAGCAGCAGTGCTAGTTGCCCCTCAAGCTCGCTAAGGCGGCGTTTTTTACCTGCGGTCATCGCAATACGACGAGCTAGAGAGCCTTGTAATGAGCGCACTACATCAATATTACTGGGCATACCATCACTGCAAAACCCAGCGCGATGGGTTTTCATTTGCACTAGCTTATCAAGCTGATTTTCTTGCAAATTAGGGAGTTCTAAATCCTCAAATAACAAATCAAGGTATTCATCTTTAGAGATAGAAAAAACAAATTCATCTTGGCCTTCGCCAGAGTCACTTGCTTCACCTTCGCCTGCGCCACCGCCTTTGCCTCCTTTAGGGCGTTCTATTTTGTCGCCAGTAGAGAACTGATCGTTCCCAGGGTGTATTTGCTCTCTATTGCCGCCTCTACCTTGATGAAAAGTAGGTTCGCTAATATCACGCTGCGGAATAGAGATACTCTCTCCAGAGCTTGAATCAGTGACACTGCGTTTATTGATCGCATCAGACACCGCTTCTTTGATCTGCTTTTTATAACGCCTAATAAAACGCTGGCGGTTAACTGTGCTTTTGTTTTTGCCATTTAAACGCCTGTCGATAAAATGCGCCATAATGACCTCCTAAAAACTGCAATTATGAAGGTTATTGCGATTTTCTAACCCGTAAATACCACTCAGATAGCAAGCGCACTTGTTTTTGCGTGTAGCCTTTTTCAACCATACGATTAACAAAGTCCTCATGCTTTTGCTGATCTTCAGCTGATGTTTTTGCATTAAATGAAATAACAGGGAGTAAGTCTTCCGTGTTTGAGAACATTTTTTTCTCAATAACCGTGCGTAGTTTTTCATAACTTGTCCACAGCGGATTTTTGCCATTGTTATGAGCGCGAGCACGCAGTACAAAGTTAACAATTTCATTTCTAAAATCTTTAGGGTTTGAAATACCTGCAGGCTTTTCTATTTTTTCAAGCTCAGCGTTGAGTGCATCACGGTCAAATAATTGTCCTGTATCAGGGTCGCGGTATTCTTGATCTTGAATCCAAAAATCAGCATAAATAACGTAGCGGTCAAAAATATTTTGGCCATATTCTGAATATGACTCTAAGTACGCGGTTTGTAGCTCTTTACCTATAAACTCAACATATTGTGGAATTAAATAGCCTTTTAAAAAGCTTAAATAACGTTCTTCAACCTCGGCACTAAATTGTTCACGCTCAATTTGTTGCTCAAGCACATAAAACAAATGCACAGGGTTGGCGGCCACTTCGGTAGTGTCAAAGTTGAATACTCGCGATAAAATCTTAAACGCAAAACGGGTTGAAAGACCGGTCATGCCCTCATCAACACCAGCATAATCACGATACTCTTGATACGACTTCGCTTTTGGATCGGTGTCTTTAAGGGTTTCACCATCGTAAACTCGCATCTTAGAGTAAATACTTGAGTTTTCCGGCTCTTTTAAGCGCGAAAGAGTGGTAAATTGGGCTAAAATTTTAAGTGTACCTGGCGCACAGGGGGCGTTGTAAAGCTCACTGTGTTCAATAAGCTTATCGTAAATTTTAATTTCTTCGGTCACTCGTAAGCAATAAGGGACCTTAACAATATAAACACGGTCTAAAAAGGCTTCGTTGTTTTTATTGTTTTTAAAGGTTTGCCATTCTGATTCATTAGAGTGGGCGAGTATCATGCCGTTAAATGGCAGGGCGCTTATGCCTTCTGTGCCGTTATAGTTACCTTCTTGGGTAGCTGTTAAAAGCGGATGTAACACTTTTATGGGGGCTTTAAACATTTCCACAAATTCCATTAAGCCTTGGTTGGCTAAACATAATGCGCCTGAATAGGCATAAGCATCAGGATCATTTTGTGCAAAGTGTTCAAGTTGACGAATATCGACCTTACCAACAAGAGCAGAAATATCTTGATTGTTTTCATCTCCGGGCTCTGTTTTAGCAATCGCAACTTGATTTAAAATTGATGGGAAGCGTTTAACCACTCTAAATTGACTAATATCACCATTAAATTCTTGTAAACGTTTTGCGGCCCATGGCGACATTACCGTTTTGAGGTAACGAGACTTAATTCCATATTCTTTTTCGAGTAGGCTGGCATCTTCAACGGGATCAAATAATGACAGCGGATGGTCATTAACCGGGGAGCCCTTAATTGCATAAATAGGCACTTGTTGCATTAAATACTTTAGCTTTTCAGCAATCGATGACTTACCGCCACCCACCGGACCAAGCAAGTAAAGCACTTGTTTACACTCTTCTAATCCTTGCGCGGCGTGTTTTAGATAAGAAACAATTTGCTCAATGGCGTCTTCCATACCATAAAAATCGGCAAATGCAGGGTAACGTGCAACAACACGGTTCGAAAATAAGCGACTTAAACGAGTATCGGTAGCGGTATCTACCATTTTAGGCTCGCCAATGGCCATCAGTAATCTTTCAGGAGCACTGGCATAAGCAGACTTATCGGTTTTACAAATTTCTAGAAACTCAGCAACACTGTACTCTTCTTCTTGTGTTGATTCATAACGTGCTTGGTAGTGATCAAAAATAGTCATAATGACCTCCGAAACCTACTTGGAAAATGTATTCACTATTTAAAGTCTAGTCACGAATTTAAATTTTTGTGCAATAAAATTAAAAATTTATATGAAAAATGATCATGATGCACTTTTAGAAAACAACCTACGTATAACCCTAATCAAATAAAGTAGCGGACATAAAAAAAGACGCCTAAGCGTCTTTTTAAAGATTAGTTTAAAACTAATTATGCGAAGTTAGCGTTCGCGAATTCCCAGTTAACGAGTGACCAGAAACCTTTAAGGTAATCTGGACGCACGTTACGGTAATCAATGTAGTATGCGTGTTCCCATAAATCCACGGTTAGGATTGGTGTAACACCTGCATCTGTTAATGGTGTTGCAGCGTTAGATGTATTAACGATGTCTAGTGAACCATCAGCTAGTTTAACTAACCAAGTCCAGCTTGAACCAAAGTTATTTACTGCTTTGTCGTTTAACGCGTCTTTAAATGCGTCAAATGAGCCCCATTTAGCGTTAATTGCATCAGCAATTGCACCTGTTGGAGCGCCACCGCCATTTGGAGATAGGCTGTTCCAGTAGAAAGTGTGGTTCCAGATTTGAGCAGCGTTGTTAAATACACCGCCTTCTGAAGAACATACGATCTCTTCAAGTGATTTACCTTCAAACTCAGTGCCTGGGATTAAACCGTTAAGTTTAGTCACATAAGTGTTGTGGTGTTTACCATGGTGAAACTCTAACGTTTCTTGCGAAATATGTGGCTCAAGTGCATCAATTGCATACGGTAGTGACGGTAGTTCAAATGCCATTTTTTATCTCCATCTTCTTTTGGTTGATAGTCTATTTAGTAATACGTAATGCCTGCGCAAACAGGGCACTTATCTATACCAAACAGGAATATAGTGTTACTATAATTGTTGAGTATTTTACTCAAGTTTTAGCAAACAGCAATGCTCTTGCTAAAGCTATTTAAGATTGAGGCTTTTATTGCCTATGTTAATCTATATATCTGAGGCCACAGTGAAACTTTTTCAAGGCCTAATGTGTTCGCTATCGTCATTTTGAGGTTGTAAATGGAAACCATCGATAAAATTAAACAGCAAATTGCTGAAAACCCAATCATCTTATACATGAAAGGATCACCAAAACTGCCTAATTGTGGTTTTTCTTCACAAGCATCACAAGCATTAATGTCGTGCGGTGAACCGTTTGCATATGTGGATATTTTACTTAATCCAGACATTCGTGCAGAGCTTCCTGCTTACGCTAACTGGCCTACCTTCCCGCAACTTTGGGTTGAAGGCGAGTTAATTGGTGGCTGTGACATTATCATTGAAATGTTTCAACGTGGTGAATTACAACCACTGATCACTGAAACAGCTGCAAAGCATAAACCTGCAGACGCTGAATAAGCGTTTAGGTAAAAAAAGCTGCAATTTGCAGCTTTTTTTATGTCTATAAAGTATTTACTCATAGTTGCTTATACGATGACAGTACCGAATGAGTAGGCAGCTTTTCGCGGTTTTTACTTAGCTCACTAGGTCATAAACTTCAGAACGCGATTGTATCATTTCTAAATTGGATGAGTTTTCAGCCTTAAAGTTAAACAACTCTCAAGGTAAACTTACAAAAACACTGATCCCGCCGACGTCTCGATTGTGTAGGCTAATTTGCCCATGATGGGCTTCAACAATTTCTCGACACAGTGCCAAACCTAATCCACTTCCTGCCACCTTGGTAGAATAAAAAGGGATAAGCGCACTGGCCATAACTGTTTCACTCATACCTTTTCCTTTGTCGCTCACATTAATATGAGTGCCGAGGCTATCTTGTGTTACTTTTAAGCTGATATGCTCCGCTAGCGACTCTGATTCATGTGCGTTTTTCAACAGGTTAATCAGCAATTGTTCTATTTGGGTTTGATCGGCTTTTGTAGTGATGTCTTTTTGAAGGTCGAAATTAAATTGCCATTGGCTTTGTAATTGATCGAGTAATGAATGCCAGTCAACCGTTGTTATTTTAGGTGGTGGAAGTTTAGCAAACCTACCATAGCCTTGAACGAACTCGTTTAAATGCTTTATTCGCTCTTCAATGGTAGTGAAAACGCGCTTTAAACGAGGTTCATCCACTTTTTGCGTTAACAGTTGTGCACTATGTAACATGGATGACATAGGCCCTAGTGAGTTATTGAGTTCATGGCTAATGATCCTAATAACCTTTTTCCAAACTTCAACTTCTTGGCGGCTCAATTCGCGGGTCAATTGTTTAAAAACAAACAACCTATGGTGTTGGTTGTTAAGCAATAAGCGACCCATTGAAAGGTGCCATGTTTGCGGTTCTTGTTCTGTTTTATCAAGAATAAATAAACCATCTACGCCTTTATTAACGGCATTAATTATTTGCTGAGGGGCTTTAGACAATAATGCTGAGATTTTTTCGCCTTCAAGGGCTGTACTTGCATTAAAAAAATCTCTCGCACTGTGGTTACTATAAACAATAAAATCATTATCATTAACCAATAATACAGCTTGAGGGGAGTTTTGTAATACCTTATCAAGCATTAACTCTCGTTGGTAAACCCATTGTTTTTCTTGTCTTAATTGCTTTGCAGTTTGGTTATAAAGCAGGCACAAATGACCTAATTCATCATTATGGTTATAGGCCAGTAAAGTCGATAGTTCCCCATCCTTAAAATTTAATAAGCCAGTTTCTAATGAAGTAATACCTTGAACCAGTTTACCACTGAGTCGATGAGCCAATAAACTACTTAGAATGGCTGTAAAAATAACACTTAGTGCTGTTTTTATAGCGTCAACACCCAGCAGCCAACAACAGATAAAAACAGGGATCACAGAGGAAAATACACATACTAAAATCACTTTAGACGTTAAAGAGAAGCGGTATCTTGATTTTTTCATCAGTAGGCAATCTCAAACTTATCAAGGCGACGGTACAGTGCTTGTCTGCTAAGGCCAAACTCACGTGCTACTTTGGCAATCACCCCTTTATGTAAACGCATAGCATCCTCAATTTGTTGTTTGTTAGGCTCTACTTTTTGAGTGTGTGTTTGAGACGTAATAGGAGTTAAACCAAAGTCGTCGATGCTTATCTCACCGCTGGGTTTGAGCACACTGACACGTTTACATGCATTTTCAAGTTCACGAACATTACCGGGCCATGGGTGGGCTAAAAGTAGGTTTTCGCATTGTAAATCCAGCTCACGTTCTTCTAAAAAATGACGAATAAGAGGAAGTATGTCATCCGGTCGTTGGCTAAGACTTGGTAGGTTAAGTTCAATCACATTTAAGCGGTAGTATAAGTCTTCTCTAAACAGCCCTTTACTGATTGCATCTGTTAGGTTTTCATTGGTCGCTGATATTACACGGACATTAACTTTTCGAGTTTGGGTTGAACCTAAGCGCTCGAATTCTCCAGTTTGTAAAATCCGTAGGAGCTTCATTTGCCCTGATAAAGGGAGATTACCTATTTCATCTAAAAATAATGTGCCACCGTCAGCTGCTTCAAATCGACCAATCCTTTGTTTTGTGATCCCAGTAAAAGCGCCTGCTTCTGCACCAAATAATTCTGCTTCTATTAGTTGATGGGGAAGGGCACCTGCATTGACCGTAATAAACGCAGCATTTTGGCGAGGTGAGTTTGCTTGAATAATTTGTGCTATGCGCTCTTTACTACTGCCATTTGGGCCTGTTATTAATACTGAGACATCAGATTTGGCGACTTGTAATGCCATTTTAACTAATTGCTCCATGGCCGTACTGCGATAAATTAAACCTACTAAATTAGCATTTTCTAAAGATGCATCCCGCTCTTGCTGGTGGCGCAATAAGGTTTGATTTTGTTTTTTTGTCTTTCCTAGTTCAATTAGGTTTTTAACACAGGTAAGAAGCTTGGCATCATCCCATGGTTTTGGTAAATAATCAGCCGCACCGGCTTTGACAAGTTCAACGGCTGTTTCAAGCTCGGTCCATGCAGTGATCAGAATAATGGGCAGATGGGGATTTAGCTCTCTGAGTTGATAAAAGAGTAACTTTCCCTCTTCTCCTGAAGTTGTGTCGTTACTAAAGTTCATATCTTGAAGTACAAGTGCAATACGCTGGTATTGCACAATTTGAATAGCTTCAAATGGGCTATTTGCAGTAACCACTTTATAGTCGTGAATCTCTAGCAATAATGACAGAGCATCTAAAATTGCAGGATTGTCATCAACGATAAGTATTTTTTCCATGTTAATTTAATCGCTGTTTATTATTATTTAAATATTGAAAATGCTACACCGCGTTTAGCCAGTGTAGCATAGGTTGGGAGCTGTGCTATATGGTTCGGGTTGCGATACTCGGCGAAATATTTGCTGCGCGTTTAGCTGGGCCAAATACAGCCAAAAGACTCATTGTAAACACCATGATTGCCGTGACAGCAATATAACTTGATGGTAATGCCGCTATTGAAAAATGTTGCATTAATAACTGACCGAGTAAAAGTGCTGAAATAGCACCTAAAAATAAGCCAGCAATGCAAATCAGCGCATTTTCAACTAAAAAATAATTAACAATTGCAGATTTACGAGCGCCTAAAGCACGACGGGTTCCAATTTGCTTGGTACGTTTATTTATATTAAATAGCGTCAAACCAAAAATGCCCAGTGCGGTTACCAATACCAGTATGGTTATGAGCACAATTAACATACGCATCATCAATGTGTCTTCAGCCATGTATTGGGCTTTATCTTGGTCAAGGCCCCGAATTCGAATAATTACACGTTTGTTGTAATTTTCTAGCATCTCGTCTTCAATTCGTTTAGCAATATTTGCCCGCTCATTGGCTGCTGTGCGAACTAAAAAATTCCCCGAGATATTAGGATTTATATAAGGAATTAATGCGACATTATTTGGGCGGCTGTCTTTGAGCCATGGGCCTTTTGCATGTTTAATTACACCAATGACTTTCATTGGAATATCACCAAGGAATATTGTTTTTCCTAATCCATCTTCATCAGGAAATAGCTCATTTAATAATGCCTGTGTCACAATGGTAACATTGGCTCGCTGATCATTATCGTTAGTTACAACAACTTCGTCTTCTCTAAAATTGCGTCCAGCAATAAGTTCAACCCCAAGCGTGTTAATTGCATGATCATCTGTAAAAAAGTAAGCAGTTCTTGCAGAAAGCCCAGGCTCAGGGGCTGAATTTATACTAAAGTCAGAAGAGCTACCACTTCCCGATAAGGGGATGTTGTTTATATAGGCGGCGTCTTTCACTGCGGGTAAAGCTCTTAACATCGCTTCATCAAGTTCAAATTGTTGGTGGCTTTTGACATCTTTGCCAAAGTGCATGACATGAAAAGCAAGTATTTCATCTTCGGGGTATCCTGTATCCTGATTAAGATAAGTCATTCTATCTTGAATAATAAACGCTGCGTTACTGACAATAGCAGTAGTAATAGCTATTTGGATAAGTAACAGCAGCGCACCAACTTTAGATCGACACAGTGCATGGAAAATAGGTTTAATTTCTAACATCATAGTGTTCGTCCTTATTGGCTTTTTAGGTAAATTGCAGGATTGGTTTTACATACCAGCCAAGCAGGGTAAAGCCAAGCTATTATGCAGGTGCTAATTGCAATGAGTGGGGCGCTCAATAACATGGTTAAATCCATGGTCGCTAAGCTTTCGTAGTAGCTATAGCTTTGGCGAACACCCAATAAGCCAAACTGGGCAAGGACAATACCAAGTAGCCCACCTAATAGTCCTAGCATGGCGACTTCGATAATATGTTGCATAAAAATCTGTCGCTTACTGGCTCCAAGTGCACGGCGTACACCGACTTCTGGAGCTCGACGTAAAAATTTTGCAAGTAATAAGCCGAGAATATTCGCCAAACATACAGCCAAAAACATAAAACTAAGTGCGACTAAAATTTTGTTATCTTCACTGACCACGTTGTTATAGGCCATCCACTGGTTAACATCTCGAATACTGTAAGCTAACTCTTTGCGATTAAAACGACCAAGCTTTTGTTGCTCTTGCATGTAGGCTAATAAATAATTTTCATAATCATTTTTTTGTTGTTCGTTAGTTAATTCAACCCAGAATTGAATCCACACCATTTCTGACTGTAACTTGGCACTAAAGCTTCTAACATCCTCATGTTTCCAACCATTGGTATTCCCCCAATTACCAAGCTGTTTTGCTTCAAGAAGACTAAATGGCATAAAAAGTTGTTCAGGGTCATTAAATGAACCATTATTTAAATCGTAGTATTTGATGGTTAATGGCCAGTTTCTAGTAACCCCAACCACTTCATAACTCGCATCATCAAGGTAAATAATTTTACCCACTGAATTTTCGCCAGCAAAAAGCTTATTATTTAACTCTTCACTGATCACAACAACGGGAGCCGCGTTTTCTTCTTGCTGCTGAGACCATTTTTCACCATAGAGAAACTCAAGATCAAACATATTAAAAAATTCTGGGGTTGTTAGTCTTGCACTTTGGCTAAATGGTTTTACTGTGTCAGAATCTATGTAAACAGAGAATCCACTGCGCACCATTTTTAAACGCTGGCCACCTATTTCTGATTTATATAGGTTAGCAGCATCTTGATAAGTTAGTTGTTGCGGGAGGTTATCAGACGTCCACCAAGTGTGGCCATCATCCATTATTTGCAGCTGCACAGCATAGAGCTGGCTACTTTTATGCGCAATGGGATCCGCCGACATCATGTGATAAACGCTTAAACTGGTCATAGTGATGCCAATACCAATGGCAATCGCCAGTACCATTAAAAAGCTCACTAAAGGCGTGCGCTTGAAGCTGCGCCAACTTAAATCGAGGTAATGTAATAGCATGGCTTAGGCTCCAGCAACATTTTTAAGGTTTTGTGCACCTTGGTACAAGGTGAAATCGGCAAGTTGACCGTCGACAACTTGAATGTTCCGAGGGGCACGCCGAGCAAGCTCTGCATCATGGGTGACCATGACAATGGTTGCGCCATCACGATTTATTTGTTCAAGCAGCTCCATTACTTGACGAGCCATAAGGCTGTCGAGATTACCGGTTGGCTCATCGGCAAGTAAAAACCGTGGCTCGCCAGCAAGCGCGCGTGCTATGGCCACTCGTTGTTGCTGTCCGCCAGAGAGTTGCTGAGGCAAATGTTTTGCCCTAGAGGCAAGGCCAACTTGTTCTAAGCATTTTTCAATGCGACGTTTACGCTCTGCGGCTTTAATACCCCTATAGCGTAGCGGTACTTCAATATTTTCATATAAGTTTAAGTCAGGTATTAAATTAAACCCTTGGAAGATAAAGCCTATTTTTTGATTTCGACAATCTGCACGTTGGTTATCGTTTAACTTACCGACATCAATTCCATCAAGTAAGTATTCACCTGCGGAGAAGGGCTCTAACATTCCAGCGATATTTAAAAAGGTCGTTTTTCCTGACCCGCTAGGGCCTGTTACAGCAATAAATTCGCCTTCATCAACGTGCAGATTAAAGTCACGTAATGCATGGGTTTGCACCATTTCAGTTTGATATACTTTACTTATATTATTCATCTTTAACATGCTTTTTCCTTTTATTATTTGGTTCTACGCGATTGTTAGCGAAGTAATAACGTGTGTGTGTGTTTGAAACTGTTATAGCTTGAGATAATCAATTCATCGCCAGCTTGAACCCCTGAAATTAACTCAACCGCATTAATGCTGGTTGCACCAATTGAAATATCAATGAGCTGAGCTGTATCACCGGTAATTTTATAAACCTGTGTGCCGCCTTGTTGTAAAAATGCCCCACGCTTAACCTGTAAAACATCGTCACGATTTTCTAATAAAATACGTGCGGTTAATCGTTGGTTTTGTCTGATGCCCGTCATGTCTTTGTTAAAACGTACACGCGTTGTGACTTCTCTATTATTGACTTCTGGTGAAATGGCAGAAAGGGTACCCATCACTTTGCTAGCGCCCATTGTTATCTCTACGTCCATACCTAAACCAAGCTCATTTGCATAACTTTCAGGGACTTGTAGTTCTGCTTCAAAATTACTCAAATCAACTAAAGTCATTAATGGTTGGCTTTGTGTTACCACTTCTCTTTGTTGAACTAGTAAGTTACCTACAATCCCTGACACAGTGGCTTTAATTGTTAAGTTATTAACTTTGCGAAGTAGATCATCGACAATCAGTTGTTGACGAGTGACATCTCGTTTAGCGGCCTGTAGTTCAAAAGCAAGTGTATCTTTGGACAATTCAACTTCTTGCTCTGCATGTTTATAAGAAAGTTTTGCACGGGCAAGCTCATCAATGGCTTTTTCATGATCAATTTGACTGATCACATTTTTTTGCATTGACAAAGTCGCTCTGCGATTTTCTCTATCGGCAGCGTTTAATTCTACTTGTGCTAGATCAAGCGCTTTATTTAAGCTTAATGATTGGCGGCGTGCCTCAAGGTGTTTACGTTGTAGCTCGCCCTCAAGACGAGCTAAAACAGACTGTTGCTGCTTTAATTCGTTTGTGAGCTCGGGGCTCTCAACCATGGCTATTACATCATTCAGTTTGACTGAGTCACCAGCATTTACCTTCAATGAAACAAAGCCTCGTTCAGGGCTGTAAACTTTTGGTGCTCTGGCGGCTACAATTTTACCGCTGGCTGCAACATCACGTATTAGTGATTGGCGCACCACTGTGGCTATTTGTAGGCTTACTCTATCAACCGAGATAGTACCTTCTTGATCAGTATTTAATAATGCATATACACATAGAGCAACTAAGCCCACAGTAAATATAAACAGCCATATGTTTTTTTTAAAATTTATAGGTCGTGAGATTTGCGTGTCTTGCCCGCTAGTGTCTTTAATCATTATTTGTTCTCTTTGCTTAGTGTTTTTCAAACACAGTAATCATTAGCGAGGCAATAAACAGAATAATTGGTGAAATTAAAAATAAGCCAATAGTAAACATTCAAATGCCCTCAAAATTTATATAGTTATGGGATATTCGAATAGCGTGCCATTTTTTATCTTGTTGAATTTAATTACTTTTTATTTTTAAACTTTCTTTTTATGTGTCCGCGGACATAAAAAGTGTCCGCTGCGGGCACTTTTTTGATTTGGCTGTGGGGTGAGATTACCTCAACGTAAAGCAAAGAAAGTTGTTAATTAACCTGAGATCTGCTTAAGCGATAACTAGTGCGTTGAGCTCTACGTCAGTTAAATTAAGGTGTGGCTTA
>NZ_LYRQ01000035.1:0-48261 GCF_001661605.1 Pseudoalteromonas sp. MQS005
CCGGAGGCTCCGATTGATATCAAAAGGGTAGGACCGATAATTTAGATAGAAAGCCAAAATCAAATTCAGAAACAATCCAGCAACTGATTTGCCTGTAGGACTCGCTCATTATGAAACAGTCGCACCAGCGCGCCGTGTTTTTAAAACAAGTTGAGCCAACCAGTAAATTAGAAACTTATTAAAAATATCAATCTAAGCTCAAAAAACAAAACTGTCAAGTTGCATTGAGCTTATGTCGATATGAATAGTCATATTTAATCTACAGAGCAAGGACAAATTAGCGCCCCCTAACATTGTCAATCCAACTTAATTGCGTGATCTACGGAAATCAATAGAAGCAGATCGCTTTGAAGATGATTGTTGTAGTAAAAAGTTAGCTTGCCTTACTGAGAAGCACGATCCGAGTGACAATCAACTCGACGAATGGATGCTGGACACTGTGGTTGAGACACATGCCATTTTGCGGTTAAAAGCCCGTCCAACTTCAGGCGTTAATGTCCGCTCTATCAAGCAAAGCATACTTTCGCATGAGTACTATGATGCGGAGAGAAATTTCTGCTTTTCGCTCAAAGCGGTCCAATCATAAATTTGGCTCGTTAAAATTAGCTGTTGTTACTGGTCACAACAGCTAGTCAGAAAAACACACGATTCATTCATCTATCTGGCCAATCGCTCTTACCGGGATCATTAGCATGTTAGCTCTATGAAATTTTCTGGAGCTGACAATGAGAACCCCCTTGTTCCCTTGGTTCATCCTATGGGTGACCATCCCAATCATTATTTTCTTGCTATTCATCTTGCCCGCCCATGCCAGTGATGGGCAATTCTATCAGCGTGGTCAGGAAGGCTGGTTTTGGTATCAGGTCATTCCTGAACCTGAGCAGCCTGATGAGCTGATAGAGCCGGAAGCTGGTGTCGTGGAGTCCAGTCAGAGTGAGCTAAAGCCCTTCAGTGCCGCATGGTTCCGAGAGCATATGCAATCGTTTATGGACAAGGCAATTGATGAGCCTACGAATGAGAACGTCAGAGCCTATCTGTATCTTCAGCGCGTTATGATGGATAAGGGCTCACTATTTGCTGATGTTAGCCAGCAGGTGGTCATGGGCGATCCTGTTTTGGATGAAATCAGTCGCAGACCCTTGGCGACCTATGCTGCCAATCGGATGGATCGAGAAGCTGGTGCTCAACGGGATGTTGCTTTAGGTGAGATAGCAAAACGGGCTGGCTTGTTCTTCTTCTATCGTTCGGATTGCCCTTACTGCCATGCTCAAGCGCCAATTATTGAGTCCATGGCCTTGAACTACGGTTTCAAGGTGTTTGCTATTGCTGTCGATGGCTTGCCTTTACCTGGTGGAGAATTTCCAAACTACAAAGTCGATTCAGGACAAGCTCAATCCCTGTCCGTTACGACTGTTCCAGCTGTGTTCTTAGTAGACCCGCCTAATGTTATTACTCCAATTGGCCAAGGTGCAATGAGCCTTGATGAGCTCAATAATCGAATCATTCTAGCAGCCCATCAAGCCGGTTGGATTGACGATCAAACTTACTATGCAACCAGACCTGTTCAGCCCGGCGTGTCACTCGCGATGTCAGCCCAAGAGCTTAACGAGAAGATATTACAGGACCCTGAGTTCCTTGTTCGCTATCTGCGTGCACAAGGAGGGTTATAACGATGAAAAAAGTATTCCAAGTATCGCTAATCGCCTGTGCGATTGGTTTTTCTTCTATAAGCCAAGCAAGCTTGCAACAGGAGATGAACCAGTTATTTGGTTCAATGACCAACACCACTGCGCCTGGTGTATTCGAGAGTCAGCGGCGTGGCGTTATATCTGGCGGAAGTGTTGTTGTCCGTAACAGAATCATGAACGAGAACCTCGTCTCTATGGTGCCTCCATCATTCCAAGCAGGTTGTGGCGGCATTGATATGTTCGCTGGAAGTTTGTCATTTGTTAATGCTGATCAGTTTGTTCAATTACTTCGTTCTGTAGCGGCAAATGCCAAGGGGTACGCATTCCAATTGGCGCTCAGTGCTATGTGTGAGAAATGTTCCCAGCACATGGAGACTCTGCAAAAGAAAATCCAGCAGTTGAACGAGTATTTCGGCAATTCCTGTCAAATGGCTCAGGGAGTCGTGAACGATACCCTGGCTGCTTTTGGTAAAAAGGGGCAAACAGAAGCCAGCATGTTGAGCTCACTTAAAGGGGCTGGAGACATTTTTACCAGTTGGAGTGAGTCCAACGGTAAGAACCCTTATGAGAATGCTTCAAGTGTCGCGGCATCTGATGTGAACAAAACGATTAAAGGTAACTTGGTCTGGCGAGCACTGAAACGTCACTCGGCATCAAGCTGGTTTGCATCGGGGGATGACCGTTTTCTTGAAGCGGTTATGTCGGTGACTGGTTCGATCATCGTTGGTGATTTAGCGAATGCGGCTGATGGCCAAGGTAAAGCCCCGAAACTGACCAGACTGAATGGCAATAAAGTGACTATTGAGCATCTAATTCACGGCGGTAACGTCGCTATGTACCGATGTGACACAGTGACACAAGACGGCTGTCTGAATCCGACAATCACTAACGTGACCCTGACGGGGTTATCAACCCAAGTAGAAAATTTACTTCTTGGTACAGGTTCCAGTAACGGCATAATTTTTAAGTTTGCTAGAAATACAGGGGCTGCTAGCACCACCGAAAAGGCTTTTATGACATCGGCTCCTGCGAGCATTGGCGGCATGATTCGAACACTTTCTGCATTAAATGAAGGGGCCGCTAGGTCGTTTGCTTCACGAGCGGCACCATTTATTGCTGTTGAGATGGCGCGAGCATTGGTTGAAGACATGCTCAATGCAGCTAGAAGCACCTCCGGTGTGGAAGATCATGCCTATGCGAAGTTGTTAACTGAAGACCTTGAACGTGCACGTCGCCAAATCAATGAGGAGTACGCTGCGTTGCAGCGAAGATACGGCTCAGAGCAAGAATTGCTGGCGCATTTTAACCAGGTGATTCAGACCATTCGCAAACAGCGTTATTACACCGTTAAATCTACGGCGCTGGGGGAATAGGTCATGTGGGAAATCTATTCCATCGGGGATTCGGCTTTTTTAGAGCAGGTCCTGAACGCTGTCGCGATGATCACTGGTACAGGCGACTTTACTTCAATGGTTCGCATTGGCTTGCTCATTGGGGTATTGATGGTCTCTGTTCAGGCCTTAATGCAAGGTGGTCGTGGGATTAACTTTCAACACGTTTTAGTCTCATGGCTAGTCTTTGCAACCATGTTTGGGCCCAGTACCCGAGTGAGCATTGAGGATGCGTACACGGGACAAGTTCGAGTGGTTGATAATGTGCCCATCGGTGTTGCTGCCGCAGGTAGTACGATTTCGACTGTTGGCTTTCAAATCACGCGATTGTTTGAAACGGCGTTCTCAACTCCCGCCATGACGGAATACGGCTTTGCATCCAGTTTACAGTCACTGATTAAAGTGAGAAAACAGGTGATGGATCGCTCTGGGTTGGGTGATGCAAATCGTGTCGGTGGCTCAGATATCGAGCAATCGTGGTTTAACTACATCAAAGAATGCACCTTGATTGGCATCGACATCGGCCAAAAGAACCTAGATCAGGTGCTGAGTGATCCTAACCCGATGACTGCGATTAGGTTTGATTCGCGCATATATGGCACACGCATCATGCTCAGTGGTAGCAGTAGCGATCTGGACTGCACCGATGCCTATAGCCAACTGAAACTCATGACAGAATCAACCTTCATTCCAAGGCTTAAACAGGTTTTGTCAGCCTCATTGGGGACTTCGTCAGCAACGGATACTGATGACGTGATTCGAAATGCACTGAATAATCTTGGTTTGGCCTCGGTTAACACCCAAGAGTACATGACCGCGTCGGTGCTTTTGCCTATTTATGAGCAAAGCGTGACGGGCAAGTATATGGATGATCAAGCTTTCACCGCAGCCGTGATGGTTAACCAAGCGATTGAGCAGCGCAATACGCAATGGGCGGCGGAGCAGACCCTGTTCCAAAGTATCGTTCGTCCGATGATGACGTTTTTTGAGGGTTTCATTTACGCCATCACCCCATTGATGGCCTTTGTGATTGCCCTTGGCCAAATCGGGATGCGAATGGCCGGGAAGTACTTGTTAATCCTGCTTTGGATTCAACTTTGGATGCCTGTCATGGCCATCATTAACCTATATGTCCATTTAACTGTAGCTGGGAAAATGTCGGCTCTTGATGCCTTTGCAGGTACAGAAGTGCCATCTTTTGCTGGGATGATGCAGATGGATTCAGTGCTGCAAACCTGGATAGCTACTGGCGGCATGTTGGCGTCGAGTGTTCCGGCGATTTCGCTCATGCTCGTGTATGGCTCAGCAATAACCGCTACCCACTTGGCTGGACGTCTTCAAAACGGTGATGCAATTGATGAAAAGATGGCAAGTCCAGATGTCGCGAAAAATGCCCCGGTGATGCAATCACAGTCAATGTTCCAAAATTCAGCCCTTACGGGTTCTGCTATGACCGGCGCGTCAAACCTACTAAGCAGTTTCTCTGTCGGAAACGCAGTGGGTTCAATGGTCGGCTCGGCAAAAGAATCCATGACTCAGGCAACTCAAGCCTTTAGCCGTCAAGTTGGCAATACCATGAGCCGAACTTTTGGTGAAAAGCTAAGTTACGACAACCTTTCTTCGGTTGGACGTCAGATTGGTTCTTCTAATTCCGCATCTAGCGCCGTTGTTAATCAGGTCACTGATGACCTGCAAACACGGTATGGTTTCGGAGACGATAAAAAAGACGCTGTACGTGGCTTGGTATCGGGCGTGTTATCTGGCGGACTAAGGGTTGGTGGCGATGGAACCATTACTAATCCCGGTGAGAAAGAAGTTGCCGATAAGGGTTTTCTTGGGAGGCTTCTTGGAACGGGAGGCAATGATTCTCCACAAGGTAATTTGCCTGGAGTTGATAAGCCAGATTCATCTCGTGTACCAAAACTATCAAGGGTACGAGCTGGGTTGGATCTAGGTGGTAACTTTAGTGGCCAAGTTGAGTCGTCAGAAGGCAGTTCTCGGTCTACGACGGCAAATACGCTCACTGGGGAGATGGAAAGCTTGGCATCGAGTGATTCACGACGTGCTGAGTTTCGCGATGCGATGGTTAAGGACCTTTCAGATTCAAGACGCTCTGGCGTTGAGATGTCGTTGTCTAATCAAGACTATCAGTCACTTCAGAGTTCAGCACAAGACGTTATAACGGCATCAAACCGCTTTAGTGAGCTTGATCAGGCCAGCTACAGTCTATCAGGACAAAGGAACACGGATGGTGCGACGTTAACTCGATTAGCAGCGGATAATCCTGAAGTCATGGATTATTTAGGTCGCTATATGAACCAGCATGTTGAAGCAGGTAACCGATTACGTGAAAACCTTCCAATGTATCAGCGCTTGCTACCTGATGATAATCAGGCGTATGTGGCCGCAGCTATGGAGTCTTTAACCTATAGCAACTCCTCAACGCCCGCTGAACGAGACAATGATTATCAAGCAGCAATGACTGTTATGGCCATGGCTACCGGAGCCGATTTACGATCTATTCAACCGCGCTCTAATGAAGGCTTGTCATCAACAGCACCTACTTTTGGAGGCACTCAAAGCCAAGTGGAATCGGGTGTTCTGGGAGGCTATGAGGATGCTGCAACAGTTCAAACGCAGTTCAACTCAGCTCAATCAGCTTACCAAGCCAATCTGTCTGGTGTAGATGGACAGCTGAATGCGCATCAGCAACAAGCCCAGCAGGCCGTAGCTTCTGACACAAGTACCTATCAATCTGGACTAAACAGTGAAGCTGGCTCTCAGTGGCGATCTCGCATTATGGCTGATGATAGGGGAGTCTCTGGTGCTGAAATGTTCTTCAACAGCGCCAGTGCTATTGGTGATTTCAGTGGCAAGCATACTGATGCAGCATTGCATACCTTGAATCATTTTGGCGAAGACTATGAGAGTTACAAGGAGCAAGCCCTTGCAGAACCTGGCTCACGAGGTTTCTTGCACAATGCAACGGTGGCCAGCAAATCAACATGGGATGGGTTAAAAGCCGCCGTTGATGCCGGAACCTCTTTGGAGAACCCTTTGACGGCGTTTAATGATGCATACAGTGGATCGAGTTCGCAGTATGCCTCCGAAGTTAACTGGGGCACTAAGTCTGAAGCCATGTTGGCGGGGGCATTTGGTGCGGCAGTTAACAATCGGTATGGTGAGTTCTTAGAACAGTACGCCGATGATTTTAAACAGGAAGCATACAGCGAAGGGCAGAGAATGGGATTGACCCCGATTCAAAGTCAAGTGTTCGCTCAAGCTTTCAATGAAGGTTTGGCAGGGCGCGTATTCAACTCTGAAGACTCATCGAGTTGGTCGCCTGAAATGCTTGGTCTAAGGGAGCAAATGCTAAATGAGTATCGTCAAAAGGATGAGAGTGGCGCTTACATCCCTGACAGTGTGTCTGAAGAAGATAAAGCATTTGTGGATAAGCAGATAGCGGTGATCTCAAATGCTTCCCTTGCGGGAGATTATGCTCAGAACAACTTGATTGATATTAGGGCCTATAACCAGGCATCAGGAAGGAACTAGAAATAGAAGGTAGTCAGCGTGGTAGGCTGGCTACTTTTTTGGTTTTTTGGGATACCTTGGATAAAAGCCATCAAAAAACGAATGGAGCTTATACCAATACCATTTTTCTTCAATGCTCAAAGTTCTACCCGAATCTTTAACTTGGCTGCTCAAGAATCTAATTCCAGTACAAATAGCTAAGAAAAAGAGTCCCAATCCAACAATTGTCCAACTCGCTTGCCAATATGCGATTGCTACAAGCAGAGTGATGATGGCTATAAGTCCGATGGGATTACAGGTCGCTTTGAATCCCAAGTAGCTGAAAAAAACGATGGTGCAAATCAGAAATGGCAAAGCCGCTAACTTGGCAAATGCTGTTAATATTTCTGATGGAAAAAAATGAGCCGCAGCCAAAGTCGCCAGAAAAAGCCCCAGAGATATAAACCAGCAGCGTGCTGGTAAAGATTTAAGTAAGTTTGTCATCTTCTTAGTACTCTCAAAGTGCACGGGCGGTGCACAATCAAATCATGCATCAGCATGTTAGTTCTCAAAAAGTGCTCTAGTGGTTTGCTCGGCCATAATCTCACACACAGGACATTTAAGCTGAATGCGCTGTTGTGATACCGTCAAATACAGACTGCCGCACCGACACCGGTGTAAGGATGCAAGCTGTGATCTTAAATCACGAGCTAGAACCCAACCTTCATTGATGGTTAGTTTTTTCCATGGGATCTCAGCTGGAAGATCTGCTTCTTCTCTTGCAACCAAGTACGCATCGTAAGCCTTCATCAAAGCATCAATATTTAATTGCTTGTAGACATTGTCACCACCAATATTGACATAAAGCGCCATCAGCAGAGAGCCTTCAACTAAGGCTCTTCTACTTTTAACGATGGCATCAGATTCTGGCAATTGACCAGGACAAGGTGACTTGCCAGTCACTTCTTTGTGGAGCCTTCTGATAATGTGGATTGGCAAACCTGTATCGAGCGCGATGATGGTTGTTCGAAATCCGTATTTAATAAGCAGCGAGGCTCGGGTAAATAGCTCACTTTTGGACAGGTTATCAATCATGAATCCCCCTTGTTGTTTAGGGTTGATAATAAATAAGCGATTCTTGGGATACCTGTGCCTTTGCTCTTCACCATCTCAATCAGTTGGCTTTGGTTACCCCTTGGTTGAAACAGCATGAATGATGAGGTCGCCACTCGTTGCAGGTCGTCAACACCAGCATTAATCAGAGCATCAACCACGTCGCGTGTAAGTCCAAAGCGCAAGACGGCCTCTTGCGGATCAATTCGCGCCAATTCCCGTGCTGCGTGTAGGTATGCCAAATTTAATTGATAGAAGTCTTGTTGATTGGTTGTCATTGACGGACCTCCAGTTCATGTAAAATATTGCGATAAATAGAAAGCACTCTTTGCCCATACCAGCGTGCACGCTCTTCGTTCCAGCTGTGATAGCGGCCTATGCCAAGCTCTAAATCATTTGGTGAAGACTTAATTGCTTCGGCCAAAATACTTGAGCCGACCGTAAGGTTGGTGATGGGGTCTAGCAGTTCCGCTGCTGAGCTCACCCGATGCCCATACCAATGCAAATTGATTTGCATAAGGCCAATATCGAGCTGATATTTTTCAGTCTCTTGCAGTGCCTGGTTTAACAGTTGCTCTGCTTCTGTCTTAGATTTGGCGTAGGTTGCGTTTGAGCCATTGCGAATTGCGTATGGCCATGGACTGGTCATGTTGAGACCACGATGTGAGGCCGACTCAGCCAAGGCAACGGCGTAGAGCATGACTGGATCAATACCAACGCTTTGTGCTGCTTTTTCCCACTGATAGCCCGGAAACGCATAGACTGAAGTGCTTGCGGACATGGCTATCACTAGGGCAATGGTTTTTGCTTTAATCGTTTTCATTTTTGTCCTCTAATTGATTTCCGAGAAGCGCCTGAATGGCTTTCGGGCTTATTCTTTTTAAAGGCACTGCGCTAAAGTCGGCGATGCCTCTTGTATAAACTTGTGCTGCTTTTGACCAGTCGCCCACGGCAACCGGCGCTTGCATATCAAATCCTTTTTGCTGGTTCTGATGGTCTGCAATACCTTGTAATAGCCTTGGGTATTCACCCACTTCGTCCCGTAGCAAGTAAGCCTGGTAGCGTGTTAAAAACTCTTTTTGCTTAAAGGAGTATTCCCTATCATCTACCTTGCAGAGTTCAACCCATCCCCCCATGTCTGAAATAACGCGGTGGATAAGCGCATCGTCAAACATCACGGATGTCCAAGCGCCAACCTGACGAACAGCCTTGTCAACTTTGTTCCAAGCAATCATGGCTCTTGAACCCGAGTTGCCATCGATATGCTTGATGACGTCAGCGGGCTTTGGAAAAAATTGCCCAGTATCCGGTGATTGAATATGCCGAGTCAGACCGATTCGCACTTCTTCAATGCTATAAGCACGAAGGGCTTCAAATGCGATGGATAGCAATTGTGGTGATACGCTTTTGCCATACATGGCCCAAGCAGCTCCCCAAACTTCAGCAAACTCGCGTTTATCAACCTCCTGCACTTGAACGAACCTCCCGAATACCTGGTCCGGCCCAGCTTTCAGCAATGCGGCGATTGCTTTCTTCAATATTCAATTGGTGATTGCTGCCCTTTAGGCTCGTCGATGATTGCTGTACTTCATCAATGCGAACGTACTCGTCTTCCCATTGCCGGTTTAAAAGCCAGTTATGTGGCATAGGGGTCTTAGTCCGATCTTGATACTGTAATCGGTTGTCTCGTTGCTCTTTCCAGCGTGTTAGCACTTCCAAGGCGAGTTCATGGTCTTCATTGAGGCCCATGCGTAGCCATTCTTCTTTGGCTTTCGCTTTTTTTTCTTTGCGTATTTGTACATCCCAGAAGTCTTCAAACTGTATCTGGTCAACAGTTTTAACTGTTGGTTTATTGCTTCTCTCAGAGTCATCCGACCGTTGAGAGTCCCTTACCGGGTTGCCATCAGGCATAAACAATGATGAAAATTCTTCTGGTAGCCGAGCTTGAAAAGCGGCAAGAGATTTCAAAAGCGATGCCATACCAATGAAGTCGGCAGGTACATCTTTAAGCAACCGAAAGGCTGCCTTACCTTGGTTTGGGTTTTCGATTGGGTTGTGCTTCAGAAAGCTTCGAATCAAAGTCCAACCAGATGCCTCGCAACGAATCAGGAACTGATCTTGTTCTAACTCACTTAACGTCTTGGCAACCTGTTGCTCATCCCAGTTCAAGTCAGAAGCAACGTAACCAATCGGCAGTCGAAAGCAGCCAAGCAAATTACAATGCGGGCATGTAAGCAAATACAGTCCTAGCAACTTCGCTGAGTCACTCCAGGACAAAACATTTTGCTTTAGCCAAAAGCGGGTATAGACCTTGCCATAATCACGCATGGAGGAACTCGCTTTTGTGTTTACGTAAAATGCTGACCATTATTTGCCCTTAATCCTACTGGTTACTGGCTTTCAGCTCGCTTGGGCATTCGGGATAGATGTCCGGTCTTAACTGAGATCGGGTTACCTGTCCTTGCGTAGCTTGTTCGATGGGTAAAACGAATTCAGCGGGAACACGCCCTGATTTATTCAACCAAAACCAGACGTTTTGCTGTTTTGAGTTGATGGCTCTTGCTAATGCTGATTGCCCGCCGACCAAGTCAATGGCACGGCGGAGATGTTTTTGTGTCGTTTTGAACACTTCCATACCGTCTCCTGTTACAATAATAACTGTTACAAGATTGAATGTTACAGTTTAAACTGTAGATAAGTCAACAGTTAAAATTGTTGAAAGACTACAGTTTTATTTGTAGAATGCGGGCTTATGAAAACTTTATCCGAACGACTAAACCATGCCTTGCAGCTTACTGGGGTAACTCAGTCTGAGTTGGCTCGTCGCATTGGTATCAAACAGCAGTCGATCAGCCAGATTTGCTCTGGTAAATCGGCTAGGTCTCGTTACACCATGCAGATCGCGGAGGCGCTTCGCGTGAATGCTCATTGGCTCGCCACAGGTGATGGCGAGATTGGCTTGGGGGTCGGTAATGTAGAAGTCGGGCCTGATATTAAGGGAAGAATTCCTCTCATTAACTGGGTTCAGGCCGGTGATTGGACTGAAATAGCGGAGGGATTTGCCCATGAAGATGCTGAAGAGTGGCGTGAAGTCACTGGGAAAGCACATGAGGGTTGTTTCGCACTTCGCGTAAAAGGCGACAGTATGGAAAATCCAAGCGGGAAAAAATCCATACCTGAGGGGGCAGTGATCGTTGTTGATCCTGAGTTACCTTACTCTTCAGGTTCATTGGTTGTTGCGCGTTTGGATGATTCGAAAGAAGCAACCTTTAAGCAGTTGGTTATTGATGGTGAACAGAAGTATCTAAAACCTTTGAACCCGCAATACCCGGCAATACCGATCAACGGCAACTGCACCATCATCGGTGTAGTACGACAAGCTATCATCGATTTCTGGTAGTATGGCCCTAGTAAGTTTTGTCCTTGAACTCTGATTCTGAGCGAACCGGTTGTAGCTCAATGTTGGACTCCGGTTTTTAAATTTTTATTGATATGTGTGTAAATAAGCACTGATTGAAATTGCGGGTATGAATGCGGGTATGGTTACCATCGCTGTGATAAAATTTACAATTAAAACAATGAGGTAATGCCTGTATGCTACTTATGATCGATAACTATGACTCGTTCACCTATAACTTGGTACAGTATTTTCAGCGCTTAGATCAAGACGTGTTGGTAAAACGTAACGACCAAATAACGCTGAGTGAGATCAAACAGTTAAACCCAGATCATATTGTGATTTCTCCAGGACCTAAAAACCCGACTGAAGCGGGAGTGTCGTTATCTGTGGTAGAGCAGTTTAAAGGAGTTTATCCTATATTAGGTATTTGTTTGGGGCACCAAACCATTGCTCAAGTGCTAGGTGGTAAAGTAGTGCGAGCTAAACAGGTTATGCATGGAAAAACATCGCCTATTTATCATCAGCACCAAGGCATGTTTAAAGGCCTACCTAATCCACTTACGGTGTGCCGCTACCATTCATTAATTGTTGAAGCGCACTCATTGCCAAAGGAGTTAGAAGTAACAGCATGGACTCAAAGCATCGCTGGGCAGCGTGATGAAATTATGGGATTATTACATAACGAGCTCGCACTTGAAGGTGTGCAATTTCACCCTGAAGCGATTTTGACCGAGCAGGGCTTAGCTTTACTTGATAACTTTTTAACGCGCTTCTAGGCTTATACCTGCAAGCTATTTACTTTTTGCCCTAAGATAGAGCTTATGACCGACATATTGCAGCAACAGCGTATTGTTAATGTGCTAAACCAACGAGCGCATGATTTGCTACTGGGTCATAGTTTTGCCAATCAGCAAATTGGCTTTATTCATACCTTAGATCTTAATGACGGCAAACCCGTTAAAAAACGCACCTTATTAGAAGTAGAAGTAGCTGCGCAGCAAAAGCGCCAACAAAAAAGCTCTTCACATCAAAAGTTACAGGCTAAAACCAGTCAAAAACTCCATACCGTTATTGAAAGCGTGATTGCTAAACGTCTTGAAGACATCGATTTTGTGATTAAAGACACCATTGGCATAGAAGATAACGTGTGCGCCATACTCGATATACTGGCTACTCGCGCCGCCTCGGTTGGCCGTCTAGAGCCGCTAATTAACGATTTAAGTTGGTTGGGGCGAGAGCTGGTTACCTTAGTTAATTTACCTTTTTATCGTAAGCAACGCAGTAAAGGCACCTCAGTCAAAGTAGATACCCCAGCGTTGGCATTACGTTATTTGGGCTTAGACAACCTGCAACTGGTAGTGCCTACTTTTGCAGTGCGTCATTGGATGCCACATAGCACAGAACCATTCACGTTATTAAAACGCAGGTTAAAAGACAACACCATGTCGTGTGCCATTGCAGCGCAAACGCTTGCCCAGCTTAACGGGGTAAACCCAATGCATGCGTTTACATTGGGCATGTTACTGAATGTAGGGCAAATTGCTTTAGTGCGCTTATACCTAAAAGTGTTTGATCAGGTATGGCAGCGCAAAGTACTGCGTGCTCGTGAAGAAGGTGATAAAAACCTACACACCGCGCTATTAGAGCTAAAACCAGATCCGTTATTTTTAACAACACTGCTACACGAAAAATCACTGCTTGTCAGCGCCAAGGTCATAGAAACCATGTCGTTCAAATATTTGCCCTTTAACAGTGTTATGCAGCAGTTAGTGAATGGGGTTGAAAAGGGCGATAGTTTATTGCCATTATCGCAAGTGATTTTAAAGGCTCGCTGTTATTCTCAATATTTAAATTTAAAAGAGCACCAGCTGATTGAAGACGATGAATTACAAAGCTGGTTTAGCTATTATCAGTTCACTAAAAAAGAGTTAGATACCCTAAAAACAGGTAATTTTACTAATTTGGCACTTCAAATTGATTAAATCTGTTAATTTTTTTGCGACTATTCATTCACTTTAATTCTACTTATTCATGTGCAGTTGATTTATAAGCGCCATGCTTTTTTCGTTGTAGAGGCGCTCACTAAGGTAAATGCACATCATAATTAGCTCTCAAATAGTTATTCACTATCTATGAAATAATATCTTAAGCCCTTTATTTTAAAGGGGTACATGAAAGTTTTTGAAGAGACATCCCCCTAAATTTCTGAAATAATGAGCGCCTGAAAATTGAACCACAACGTAGTTTCAGGCAAATATACAGCTATTAATTTTTGCCGGCACATTTGGTTATTAACAATAATCACACCCCTATTCTACTGCTTTGTGATGCACACAATTAAGAGGAAATAAAATGACAGTCAATCGCGAATTATTTGATCACGTAATGGTTCCTAACT
This sequence comes from Pseudoalteromonas sp. MQS005, assembly GCF_001661605.1. Taxonomy (NCBI): domain Bacteria; kingdom Pseudomonadati; phylum Pseudomonadota; class Gammaproteobacteria; order Alteromonadales; family Pseudoalteromonadaceae; genus Pseudoalteromonas; species Pseudoalteromonas sp. MQS005. The sequence goes on from NZ_LYRQ01000035.1 coordinate 13,504, forward strand.
ACGCACCTTCAAGCGTAATTCCTGTTCGAGGCGAAGGCTCTCGTGTATGGGATCAACAAGGACGAGAGTTTATCGACTTTGCTGGTGGTATTGCCGTTAACTGTCTTGGCCATTGCCATCCTGCATTAGTGGGCGCATTAAAAGAGCAAGGCGAAAAAATTTGGCATTTATCAAATGTAATGACCAACGAGCCGGCACTTCGCCTAGCTAAAAAAATGGTTGATGCGACCTTTGCTGAAAAAGTTTACTTTGCAAACTCAGGCGCAGAAGCAAACGAAGCGGCACTTAAATTGGCGCGTCGTTTTGCGCTTGATAAATTTGGCGCAGAAAAATCGCAAATCATCGCCTTTAATAAAGGTTTCCATGGCCGTACATTCTTCACCGTTACTGTAGGCGGTCAAGCAGCCTATTCAGATGGTTTTGGTCCTAAGCCAGGCGACATTGTTCATTGTGATTACAATGACCTTGCCGCATTTGAAGCACTGATCAGCGATAACACCTGTGCGGTAATGATGGAGCCAATTCAAGGTGAAGGCGGTATCATTTCGCCAACTGACGAATTTGCACAGGGCGTTCGCGATTTATGTACTAAACACAACGCATTGCTTATTTTTGATGAAGTACAATCAGGTGTTGGCCGTACAGGTGAGCTATACGCATACCAAGGTTTAAACGTAGTGCCTGATATTTTAACCTCAGCAAAAGCTCTCGGTGGCGGTTTCCCAATTGGCGCTATGCTAACAACCACTGATATTGCACAGCATCTTAAAGTGGGTACACATGGTTCTACTTACGGTGGTAACCCATTAGCGTGTGCAGTTGCAGAAGCTGCATTTGATACTGTAAATAACCCAGAAGTTTTAGCGGGCGTTAAAGCAAAGTCGGCGTTATTTACTGAGCTATTAAATGCCATTAACGACAAGTACAACGTATTTAGTGAAATTCGTGGCCAAGGTTTATTAATTGGTGCTGTGGTAAACGAGCAATACAAAGGCCGTGCAAAAGAGTTTTTAGTTGCCGGTACTGAGCATGGCTTAATGTCATTGGTTGCTGGTGCTGATGTGGTTCGTTTCACACCTTCTTTAGTAATACCAGAAGCGGATATTCGCGAAGGTATGGCACGCTTTGAAAAAGCAGTAGCCCACGTTGTAAATGCGTAATTGCTAATTCAACTTCTTTAGGGGCAAACTTAGTTTGCCTTGCAGTTCCTATTTACCGTTATATATAAGGGAGTAAGCGGATTCATGATGATCCTTCGCCCAATCCAAAAAAGTGATTATGCAGCTTTAGTAACCATCGCCGACGAGTCGGGACATGGCTTTACTTCTTTGCCTAATAATGAAGAGTTATTACAAAAGAAGATAGCGCATTCAGTTAACTCATTTACAAAAACGACATCACAACCAGGTGATGAGGGTTACTTATTTGTTCTTGAAGATACTGAAACTGGTGAAGTAGTCGGTACTTCAGGTATTGAAGCCGCAGTTGGCTTAGATGACGCATTTTATCATTATCATTTGAGTAAAGTGATTCACTCTTCGCGCACGCTAGATGTGTATAAAGCGGTAGATATTCTCACCCTTTGTAATGACTACACTGGGGCGACAGAGCTGTGCACACTGTTTTTAAAAAACGGCTATCGTAAAAATTGTAACGGTAAGCTGCTTTCAAAAGCACGTTTTATGTTTATAAAACAGCATCAACAACGCTTTGCACAAACCGTTATTGCAGAAATGCGCGGTGTATCTGACGAAAACGGTAGTAGCCCATTTTGGCAGTGGCTTGAAGAGCACTTTTTCTCTATGGACTTCCCAACGGCAGATTATCTGACGGGAATAGGGCAAAAAGTATTTATTGCTGAGCTTATGCCTAAATACCCAATTTACGTCAACTTATTGAGTAAAGACGCGCAAGCGGTTATAGGTCAAGTGCATGACAATACGCGCCCTGCAATTCAACTATTAAAAAGTGAAGGTTTTACTTTTAATGGTTACGTTGACATTTTTGATGCGGGTCCAACCGTTGAAGCAAAAGTAGATAACATTGCGACAATTCGCAATGCACAAAACTTTAGCGTTGAAATTGGCGAAATGACAGGCGATACCATGGTGTTGTTAGCCAATGACAAGCTTGAAGATTTTAGAGCAACCGTTGTTCCTATGACATTTGATTCGCGATCAAACAGCCTAGTGCTTACGCAAGAACTTGCTGATGCATTACATTTGAAATCGGGCGATTTTGTTACTGCTACCCCAGTTTAATTTAGGAGAAAGTATATGACTCATCCTGCACAATTTATTAATGGTCAATGGTCACCAGGCCAAGGCACCGAATTTAACTCAGTTAACCCTGCAAATAACGATGTTATTTGGCAGGCATCAGCTGCAAGCGCTGAGCAAGTAAATAGCGCGGTAGCCTCTGCGCGTGAAGCATTTTATAGCTGGGCTGATAAAAGCTTTGCGCAGCGCTTAGAAATTGTAAAAACCTTTGCTGCAACGTTAAAAGAGCATAGCGAAGAGTTGGCTGTGGCAATAGCTCAAGAAACAGGTAAGCCACTTTGGGAAACGCGTACTGAGGCGGGTGCCATGGTCGGAAAAATTGCCATTGCTGAAAAAGCATTTTTAGAGCGTACCGGCGACGTTGAAAACGCGATGCCGCAAGGCCGTGCGATGATCCGCCATAAGCCACACGGTGTTGTTGCTGTATTTGGTCCTTATAACTTCCCTGGGCATTTACCAAATGGCCACATTGTACCTGCACTTTTAGCTGGTAATACCGTGGTATTTAAACCCTCTGAACTAACACCTATGGTGGCTGAGCTAACCCTTAAACTATGGGAAAAAGCCGGTTTACCAGCAGGGGTTATTAACCTTGTACAAGGTGAGGTTGAAACAGGTAAAGCATTGGCGTCACACAAAGGCATTGATGGTTTATTCTTTACTGGGTCTTCTCGTACGGGTCATATTTTACATGAGCAGTTCGCAGGTCAACCAGGTAAGATTTTAGCGCTTGAAATGGGTGGTAATAATCCGCTAATCGTTAAAGATGCAGAAGATACGCTTGCTGTTGTGCACGATATTGTGCAATCTGCGTTTATCTCAAGCGGCCAACGCTGTACGTGTGCGCGTAAATTGTTTTTACCAACAGGTGCTAAAGGCGATGAAATTTTAGCACGCCTAATTACAGCCACTAAAGCAATCAAAGTTGGTAATTATGACGATGCTGACCAACCATTTATGGGCTCTATGATTTCAACGGCCGCTGCCGCTGGAATGGTTAAAGCACAAGATGAGTTAAAGGCCATGGGTGGCGAAGTGCTGGTTGAACTTGAGCACACAGCAAACACTGGTTTTGTTACACCGGGTATTATTGAGTGTACAAATATCAATGACTTCCCAGATGAAGAGCATTTTGGTCCGCTTCTAAAAGTATTCCGTTTTGATGACTTTGACCAAGCAATTGATAAAGCAAACGACACGAGCTTTGGTTTATCAGCAGGCTTACTCAGTGATAACCAAGCTGACTACGATCATTTCTTACGTCGTATCCGTGCGGGTATTGTTAACTGGAACCGTCCTATTACCGGTGCATCAAGTGCAGCGCCGTTTGGCGGTATTGGTGCCTCAGGTAACCACAGAGCAAGCGCTTATTATGCCGCTGACTACTGTGCATACCCTGTTGCGTCTGTGGAACTTGAAAAAGTAACCATGCCAGCAACACTAAGCCCAGGTTTAAAAATCGATTAACTGATTTTTAAACTAGTAATAAATCACTAAAAAAGCAGCTTCGGCTGCTTTTTTTGTACTGCAATCTCACAAAGCTAGCAATTATCAGTGCTTTCTGCTTAAATTAAGCAACCAGTATTTTTGAGGTAAGTAGACAATGGTTTTAAACAGGCAAGGGTACGATGACTTAATAATGTACCTAACTCAGAACTTAGCGTTGTTTGAAAAACCAGGTGAAATAAAGCCAGGTGCACCAACGGTTATTGAGTTAATTGAAGATGTAATTGCCGAAAATGTCATACGCATTTGTCAACAACACCCCGATCTATCTACAGAGCAGCGTAGTCAAATTGTACGCGAAGTTGATGGCATTGTTTACGACTTACAAGAAGTACTCAGCAGTGTGACTTCTCACACCGTCACAGTCGAACAGCATGCTTTTATTGATGAGTTTGCAGGGCTAGTCAAAAACTTATTTGATAACGCTATTAGTTAATATTTCCCCCTTTAAAACCACGCTTTATTCGCTATTTAATTTTAAATGCGCGCGAGTGTCTGCGTGTAATGAATATAAATTATTGAGATAAAACAATGCAAGCAAATGTAAAATGGGTTGAAGGTAATACTTACATCGGTCGCTCTAGCAGTAATCATAATGTCGTGTTTGATGCGGGCAGTGACGGAGCAGCACCTAGCCCAATGGAAATGGTATTGATGTCGGTTGGTGGTTGTTCATCGGTTGATGTGGTGAGTATTTTAAAAAAAACTAAGCAAGAGTTCTCATCAGTAGATGTGCAGTTAACCGCTGAACGAGCAGAAACAGCCCCGCGCGTGTTCACCAAAATTAATTTACACTTTGTTGTAACCGGTAATAATGTGTCTGAAAAGCACCTAGAAAGAGCGGTTTCGCTTTCGGCAGAAAAGTATTGTTCAGTTGCATTAATGCTTGATAAAACAGTAGAAATTACCCACAGCCATGAAGTTGTTCAAGATCAGGGAAAATAACGCTTTTTCCGTGAGTAAAATTCGTATAAAATCCGCGAACTTTTCATTCTGCAGGTGCAGATTTCACTAATTTATAGGTTGGTTTATATGAACAAACCCTTCGATAAACTTAAACTTCATGGCTTTAATAATTTAACTAAAAGCCTAAGCTTTAGTATTTACGATATTTGCTATGCAAAAACAGAGCAACAACGTAAAGAATATATAGAATATATCGATGAGCAGTATAGTGCAGATAGACTAACCGACATTTTAGGTGATGTGGTTGATATTATTGGTGCCAATATTTTAAATATTGCACGTCAAGATTACGAGCCACAAGGTGCCAGCGTAACTATTTTGGTTTCAGAAGAGCCGGTAGAAGAGCAGCAAAATTATGATGCTGACGAAGCACCAGGGCCGTTACCTGACTCAGTGGTTGCACACCTTGATAAAAGCCACATTTGTGTTCACACGTACCCTGAAGCACACCCTGATGATGGTATTTGTACTTTCCGTGCTGATATTGAAGTATCAACCTGTGGCATTATTTCGCCACTTAAAGCGTTAAACTTCTTAATCCATAGCCTTGAGTCAGATGTGGTTACAATTGACTACCGTGTACGTGGCTTTACCCGCGATATTAACGGCGTTAAACATTACATTGACCATGCAATTAACTCGATTCAAAACTTCATGACAGAAGATACTAAAGAAGCGTACCAAATGATGGACGTGAACGTGTATCAAGAAAACCTGTTTCATACCAAAATGATGTTAAAAGAAACCGATTTAAATACGTATTTATTTGGTTTATCTACTGATGATTTGTCAGATGACGAAGAAGAAGAGATTCGCTCAAAACTAACACGTGAAATGCAAGAAATATTCTATGGTCGTAATCTGCCAGATACAGAATAATAGCAACGCATTAAATAAAAAATGGCGCTCACTGAGCGCCATTTTTGTATGTGTTGTTTAATGCTACTTAATCAGTAATAACTCGGTTTGTCGGCCATTTAGATACCACACACCGGTTTTATCAAATAGGGCGTCTTCTTCTAGCATTATTCTTATTTCTTTATTCCACGGCTTTATAAACACCGCATTGTTAAGCTCAATAGAATAAGCGGTATTTAAATGCAGTGGGTAATCGCCATCACCCGGCACACCTTGCTGTGAATCCCACATGCCTAATGTCGTGCCAGCTGCATGGCCATGATAGCCAAGCGGGTGCGTATAAATAGTGGGTTTTAAACCTTGTGCAATGGCTTTTTCGCGGGCGGCTTTTAATACCTGATTACCCGTTTTCCCAGCTGTAAATTCAGCCGTAAAAATGTCCTGTAGCTTATTACCCTTTTTTAACGCATCAACAAGGTAATCTGGGGCTTTTGTCTCGCCTGGTTTTAAAACATACGCATGTTGTTGAGTGTCGGTATTTAGGCGTAAATACGTAATACCAAAATCAACATGCAGTAAATCGCCAGCTTGAATAACATTGTCGGCATAGCCATTGGTAAAACTGTCTTCGTGGTGGAACGATTTACTGTCGGCGCGTTGTATTGCAATACTTGGGTGAAACCACGTTTGCAGTTTAAGCTCCCTTACGCGCTCTCTAAACCACCATACTAAGTCGTCGCTGGTTGTTTTGCCCACCGTAATTACTTTATTTGAAAAGCCCTCAGCAATAATAGAATGAGCAATAGCAACAATGTGTTTGTACATGTCCACTTCTTCTGGAATGCGTTGCTCTAACCATGCAACAGCCAGCGGCTCGGCTGAGGTTATTTTATTTTTATATGTCGCAGGTAAGTTGGCCATTAAAGTGGTGTAATCGCCAAGCACTAAGCCATCAGCGTGTGCCCAGTCTGTAGATGTATTGAGAGCAATATTTCGCGGTTGGTATTGCTCAATAAGCTCATTAAGGGCAAGCCACTGATTGGGCTGGGCTTGCTTGTCCCATGCCTTTTTAAACACATTCCCTATTTTATAAGGCGCAATAGCAAAAGCATCTACAGCCCCTGAGGCATTGCGTGCTAGCACTAAAATGGTGGTGCGTCTTGCCGACAACCACGTTGCTGGCAGCATGGTTTTTAATATCGGATCTTCATTATATTCGCGGCTTATCATTAGCCACATATCTATATTGTGTTGCTGCATTAATGTGGGTAATAACGTATTGATGCGTTTTTCGGTAATGCTATCGATAAACGCGGCCCTGTTTTTCATTGATAAAATAGTCGGGGACTCAGCGGCTTTAATTACAGGGCTAAGAAGTATGAGTATAAAGGCTAATAAAAAAACGCATTTATTGTTTTGCATAGTTGGCTTATTTTTAGGCGAATATATAAGCTAACATCTCACAAGCAATACGATAAAAAAATCATTTGCGATAAACCGCAGGCACAAAAAAGCCCAGCAAAATACTGGGCTTTTTAGAGTCAAAACGTTTAGCTAAGCATGCTGTACAGTAACGCACACACGGCTAACGAACCGACCGCCAGTACAAATAAGGTACTTAAACGGTTACGGTATTTTTGTAAGCTAGGTACTTTGTAAACCGCAATCATTGGCATAATGAATAAAATCATCGCAATGATTGGGCCCGATAACTGATCCATCATATCTAGTATGCTTGGGTTTTTAACCGCGCAGAACCAAATAGCAAAAAACATCAGTACCGCACCCACTTTGTCAGCCACTTTAGGGCTCATGCTTGAGTGTTTAGTTACTAATCCGGTAAAGCTTTCGCGCGCCCCTAAAAAGTGACCTAAAAACGACGACATTATCGCAATAAAGGCAACCAAAGGTCCCAGCGTTGCAATGAATGAGTTTTCTGTAATATTAGCTAAGTAAGACAAAACAGAAACGTTTGCCGCTTTAGCTTCTGCCATTTGTTCACCGGTAAGTGATAGCACACATGAGAACACAAATAACAAAACAAAGGTGATCAGTAATAAACTAGTGCGCTTTAAAATCGCTTCTGACTTAGACGTTGCCAGTTCACCGTAGTGGCTGCGTTGTTTATTAACAAAGCTTGAAATAGCCGCTGCATGGCTAAACGAAAATACAATAATAGGAATTGATAACCAAAGTGTTTTACTAAAGCTGCCTAGCTCAGGCAAACTTGTATCCGGCATTTGCCAGCTTGGGATTAAATACAGCGATAAAAAGAATAATATACCCACTAACGGATACACTAAAATAGCAAAGGCGCGCAGCATTAAGCGCTCACCGCCCATCATTAAGCCAATCATCAGCGCAACTAAGATACCCGATAACGCAACGCGTGACGGCGACTCCATCCCTAGCTGATTGACCATAAAGCTGTCTACCGTATTGGTTAAACCCACACCGTAAATAAGCAAAATAGGAAAAATTGATAAAAAGTATAACAAGGAGATCAGTCGACCCGCATTTACGCCAAAGTGCTCTTCTACCACATCGGTAAAATCAGCCTCTTTATTTTTTGACGATAATACAAAACGCGCCAAGCCACGGTGGGCTAAAAAGGTCATCGGAAAGGCTAAACACGCCATAATAATCAGCGGCCAAAAACCACCAATACCAATGTTAATCGGTAAAAATAAAATACCTGCACCTACTGCGGTGCCAAAAAGACTAAGTGTCCACTGCGTATCATGCAGATTCCATTTTGATTTAGACGTGTGTGCGTCTTGTGCTGGTGCATTTGAAAGTGTTGCACCTTGAGATGTTGTCATGTGTGTGTATCCATTATTTATCATAATAATTGCGCCGAAGAATATAGTTTTTAGGCACTCATTTCATGTGTTTTTATGTCTTGGATATAAATTTGTTGTAGCGTATTAGTTACTGACTGTCACGAATATGAAACAGTGTTTAAAAGCTGCGCAATTAGTGCAGGAATATGCCGCGAAATGCGTGAATAATCAGCATGATTGGTGTGAAAGGCGGGACATACAATCTGAAAAGTTATTTTCAAGTCAATGTGTACTTGGTATAGATTAACTCAGTGAATGATTGATAAGTGTACTTATGAGAATTGAGAGTACTTGCTCACTTTCTTGGCCAGTTAATTGATAGCTAATAACTCAAAACGGGTTTTATCCTGTAATATTGAAGCCATTAATCGGAACTTCATAAGAGATTTTTTCTAAACTCCGTTATACTTTCTACAATTCAATAAGCCAAATGAAGTAAATAGGCCGCTAATTGCAATGAGCAAAGACATTCTTTTCCATACTATTTTTGTGCACGAAACCAGTAAAACATGGGTAGTATTTGTCCATGGCGCAGGGGGTAGTTCGGCAATCTGGTTTCGTCAGCTTAAAGCTTATAAAAAAGAATATAATGTGTTGTTGCTTGATCTTCGTGGTCACGGTAAATCTAATGATCTATTACAAAACTTTGTAGATAATAATTACTCATTTAATAATGTTTCTAAAGACATTATTGATGTGTTAGATCATAACAATATCACCAGCGCACACTTTGTTGGTATTTCATTGGGCACAATTCTTATTCGAAATATTGCAGAAATCGCCCCGCAATATGTTTCTAGCATGGTGCTAGGTGGAGCGGTTACTCGTTTTAATACTCGTAGTAATACTTTGGTTTATTTAGGCAATACCTTTAAACACTTGTTGCCTTACATGTGGCTGTATCGTTTATTTGCTTTTATTATGATGCCGAAAAAGCGCCATAAAGAGTCCCGACTTTTGTTTGTTCGTGAAGCAAAACGCTTGTGTCAAAAAGAGTTTATAAAATGGTTTAAATTAGCCATGGACGTAAACCCTTTAATGCAATATTTCAAAGAAAAAGACATTGATATACCCATTCTTTACATTATGGGTAAAGAAGATCACATGTTCCTTGGCCCGGTTAAAGAAATGGTTAAGCGCCATAAAAATAGCGTACTGCAAACTATTCACCAATGCGGCCATGTTTGTAACGTAGAACGCCCTGACTTATTCAATCAACACTCGCTTGCTTTTATCGCCCAGCAAAATCGTTAGGGTTGTAGATAAATAGGGATAGGACTTTCTTTTTTGACTTACAAAACTTAAAAAAGATCTAAATGGGTTAACTTAAAAGGAATTTAAATTGGAAGCGTTAAGTACAGCTAAGCAAGTTATTGATATCTTTTCGGCTTTATTAAGCCCTGTAATTGCCATCTCAGTAGGCTTTATTGCATACCAGCAGTGGAAGCTTAATGTTGATAAAGAGAAGCGTGAAAGTAACTCAAATAAACTGCATATTTATATAGTTGTTAAAAGGTTTTTGCGTAGCGTTGATATAAATCGTGTGGTCGATGATAAGTTATACGAAGAGCTTCAAGAGGCACTCGCCCTAGCTGATTTTTATTTTGACGGTATTGTGACCGATTGGTTATTTCAAGTAGACTCTGATGCATCAGCCTGGCTAAACTTAATGCAAATTAATTCATTACCTGGTACGCAAGAATCAAATCCCGAGTTTACTCGTAATCTAAGGGAAATTGAGGAGCTAATTGATAGTCTTCAAAAGTTTCATTGTGAGTTATTTGATGTATTTAAAGGTAGTATGATGTACTTAAAACCTAGCAAGTAATAAATTAGGCATGTTTTTTCACCGTTTGCTAGACATCAACTGGTAACATCAAAGAGTTAAAGCTACCACTTGTCTTGCTGACAACTGATAGCTAACCACTAAAAACTACCCTTACTCTTCTATCGCACTCACAATAAAATACGGATTCAAGTATTCATCTTTGGTGTTGTACAAAAGCGGGCTTCCATCAAGTTGAGTGACTTTTGCTCCGGCTATTTCGGCGATGGCGTGGCCTGCTCCGGTATCCCATTCACAAGTTGGGCCTAAGCGCGGGTATATGTCGGCGCTGCCTTCGGCGACTAAACACAGTTTCAGTGAGCTGCCTTTTGACACCATTTCAACCTCATCAAAGCGTTTTACAAATTCAGCTAAATCAGGGGAAGGGTGCGAGCGGCTACCTACAACACGAATAAGGCCTTTGTTAGGCTTGGTGGTCACTTTAAGCTCGATGCGCTCATCGCCTTTATCTTTAAAAGCACCAATGGCTTCGGCGGCTAAATAAGATACACCCAGTGCAGGGGCATCAACCACGGCTAAAACCGGTTTGCCGTTTTCGATTAGGGCAATATTAACGGTAAACTCGCCGTTCTTTTTTATAAATTCTTTGGTGCCATCGATTGGGTCAACCAGCCAGTAGCTGTTCCATGTTTGGCGTACATCCCAACCAATATCGGCACTTTCTTCACTAAGCACAGGAATATCGGGGGTGAGCTCTTTTAGTCCTGCACTAATGATTTTATGAGCTGCTAAGTCGGCGTCGGTTACAGGGCTTTCATCGGCTTTGTACTCAACGTTAAAGTCTTTATTGTAAATACCCATAATCGCGCTTCCCGCTTTGCGGGCGAGAATAAGGGTTTCTTCTAGCAGTTCAGTTTGGTTCATTACATGGGCCTATAGTATATGCTGATGTTTTAGATACGTTATCAGTTGAGCTACCGATTGGTCTAGGGTGTTTTTACTGGTATCTAAAATTATTTCAGGATTAACCGGCGGCTGGTAAGTTGAATCAATCCCAGTAAAGTGTTTAATTTCACCGGCGCGCGCCTTTTTATATAAGCCTTTTGGATCGCGGCTTTCGCACACCTCAAGAGGGGTGTCGATAAAAACTTCGATAAATTCACCCTCATCTACTAATTCACGAACCATGTCGCGCTCAGCTTTAAAAGGAGATATAAACGCAGTAAGGACTAACAAACCAGCGTCAACCATTAGCTTGGCGGTTTCGCCTACGCGGCGGATATTTTCAACGCGATCGGCATCGCTAAAGCCTAAATCTTTACATAAACCATGGCGTACATTGTCGCCATCAAGTAGGTACGTGTGCGCGCCTTGCTGATTGAGTGCCGCTTCTAAAGCATTCGCAACGGTGCTTTTACCTGAGCCAGAAAAACCAGTAAACCATATAATAGCGCTCTTATGCTTTTTTTGTTCGCTGCGCTGTACTTTAGTGGTGGCGTAATTATGCCAAACAATATTGTTATCCATTTGCTGTGTCTCTTTATGCTATAAGCGCGGGCATTAAAACGGAAATACCAGCGGGATCAAAGTTAGTACGGTAATTGAATAAATAATAGAAAGGGGTAGCCCCATCATTACATAGTCTTTTAGTCGGTAGTTACCCGCGCTATAAACCATTAAGTTAGTTTGATAACCAAAAGGTGAAATAAAGCTGGCTGAGGCGCCAAATGCAACCGCCATAATAAACGGTAAAGGTTCTACGTTAAAGCCAATAGCCAATGAGTAAGCAACCGGAAACGACAGTGCCGCTGCGGCGTTATTAGTGATCAATTCGGTAAATAACACCGTCATTAAAAATATAGCGATAAACGCGCCATAAGGGCCAAAGTCGCCCAGCACTACAAACATGGCGTCTGATATTTGCCCGGCAAGGCCGGTGCCTATCATCAGCTTAGCTAAACCTATAGCACTGCCCACGACAGCAAGTAACTCAATAGGAAAGCGGCGCTTTATTTCGCTTAGTTTGATAGTACCACACAGCATTAGGCCAATAAGTAACACTAACAAGCCTTTAACCAGCGGTACTGCACCTAAAATACTTAATCCCAGTACACCCGCAAAGCTTAACAATACAATATTTGATTGCTTTGCACTGAGGTGGGTTTGTAAATCAAGCCCTGAAATATACACAAACTCGCGTTTTAAGTTAGTTAAGTCATAAAAGCTTTTACCAGGGGCGAGGATTAATGAGTCACCCGCTTGTAAGCGCACTTGCCCAAGCCCGTCTTGTAAGCGGTCATGACCACGGCGAATAGCAATAACGGCCGCATGAAATTGCTCTCTAAAGCGGGCTTCTTTTACCGTTTTGCCAATTAATTTAGACGACTGACTAACGACAACTTCAACGAGGTGTTCTATGTCTTTTTCGTGTTTGTCGTGCACCACTTTTAAGCCGTCAAAGCGAGTGAGCAAAGGTACCGACTTTATATCGCCTACAAACAGCAGTATGTCGTCTTGTTGAATAATATGTTGGGGGGTCACGGCGCAAATGCGATTGCCATCGCGAATAATTTCAGCCAAAAACAAGTCTTTTAAATCGCGTAAACCGTTTTCTTCTACGGTGCGGTTTATTAGTTTAGAGCCGGTTTGTACTTTCCCTTCTAAATAAAAAGGCACCACCTCTTGGCTATTTTTACCGTTGTCGGGCAGGCATTTTAGCATCACTAAAATAGTGATTAAGCCCACACTGAGTGCGCCTAAACCCACTAAGGTAAAATCAAAAAAGCCTAATGGCGCCATCCCCGCATCTACTGCAAAGCCATTTACGATTAAGTTAGTAGAGGTACCGATGAGTGTAATAGTACCGCCTAAAATTGCGGTGTACGACAAAGGTAGCAACAGCTTTGAAGGGGAGTGGTTTGGGTTATCTTTTATGGCGGTAATTAAGGAGGCAACCACCGCGGTATTGTTAGTAAAGGAAGACAAAAACGCTGTAGAAAGCCCAAGCTTGGTCACTGATTTAACTAAACTGCCACTGGATAACGATTTAGCTAAGCGTTGAATAAGCGTGGTTTTTTCTATCGCTATCGACACTAAAATTAATAACACTAAGGTAATTAATGATGGGTTAGTATAATTAACCAGCATGTTTTCTAAGTCAATGAGCCCAGTTAGGTAGCTGGTGCCTATGGCACTGACAAATAACCACGCAGGGTTAATACGGGTGCCAAATAGGCACCCGACTAAAAGCAACATAATGCCTGTTAAAATGAGCTGTTCTACCATGCTTTAAATATTCCTAACAGGCGGTTATTAAACGTTATAGCTTTGAAATATCAAGCGCTTGCCAATGTGGAAAGTGCTTGCGTACGAGGGCGTTAAATTCAACTTCAAAGTCGCTAAATTTACCCGCATTTTCTTCACTTTGTAGTACCTGTTCTATCATTCCCGCTGCAACCGTTAAGTTTGATAAACGGTCAATAAGAATAAACGAACCAGTTTCATGATTGTGATGGTACTGATCCGCTAAAATAGTCTCGGTCAGCTCGAGTGTCACAATCGCAATTTCGTTTAACTGTAATGAATCTGCGCTGCCATGCTCTAGGGTGTTTACATCAATAGTGTGGTCTATTTTAGTGACCATAGCCGAGGTGTTTTTGCTGCCTAGTTTTAAGTTATAGCTTTTACCTAGTACTAATGGCGATTCGTGCATCCACACAATTTTAGCCTGTAATTGGTTGGTTACTTGCGCTTGCGAATTCGCAGGCACAATAACGTCCCCTCGGCTAATATCTATTTCAGTATTAAGAGTAACCGTGATTGCTTGGCCGGCTTCGGCGGTGTCGAGGTTGCCATCAAAAGTCACAATCTCTTTAATGTTAGATGTTTTACCTGAAGGCAGTACTTTTATCTCATCGCCAACGCGTAATTTACCTGAGGTCAGCGTGCCTTGAAAACCACGGAAGTTTAAATTAGGGCGAACTACATACTGCACCGGAAGGCGCGCTTCAAAACCAGTGTCGATTTCAGCTGCCGGAGAGTCTTCTAACAGCTCAAGCAATGGTTTGTCGGTGTAATAAGGAGTGTGTGCAGAGCGAGTTACTACATTATCGCCTTTAAGCGCCGACATAGGCACAAACTTAATGTTTGATACGTTAAGTTGCTCGGCAAATTTTAAATAATCGGCTTTAATTTTTTCATAAACGGTTTCGTCAAAATCAACAATATCCATTTTGTTAACCGCAACCACAAACTGTTTAATGCCTAATGAGTCACAAATAAAGCTATGGCGCTTAGTTTGTACCTGCACGCCATAACGTGCATCCACTAAAATAATGGCAACATCACTGGTTGATGCACCCGTTACCATGTTACGGGTGTACTGCTCATGCCCAGGGGTGTCGGCAATAATAAACTTACGCTTAGCGGTTGAGAAATAACGGTACGCTACGTCAATTGTTATGCCTTGCTCACGCTCAGCTTGTAGGCCATCAACTAACAATGCTAAATCAAGTTCTTCACCGGCATTACCTACTTTTTCGTTATCTTTATGAAGTGCAGCTAGCTGATCTTCATAAATTTGGTGACTATCGTGCAGTAGGCGGCCAATTAGGGTTGATTTACCATCATCCACGCTGCCACACGTTAGCATACGTAATAAGCTTTTATCTTGTTGACGTGCTAGGTAAGCGTCTATACCAATTTCTTTTACTTCGTTAAATGTATCGTTATTTAGGTTAGACATTAGAAATACCCCTCACGTTTTTTCTTCTCCATAGAGCCTGCTGAATCATGATCAATCACCCGACCTTCACGTTCAGATGACGACGATAGCAACATTTCTTCAATAATTTCTGTTAGGCTGCTTGCCGTTGATTCAACCGCGCCAGTGAGTGGATAACAGCCTAAGGTTCGAAAGCGAACCGACTTCATTTGCGGTACTTCACCTTCATTAAGCGGCATGCGATCGTCATCTACCATGATTAAGGTACCGTCGCGTTCTACTACTGGGCGCTCTTTAGCAAGGTACAGTGGCACCATTTCGATATTTTCTTGATAAATGTATTGCCAAATATCTAGTTCAGTCCAGTTAGATAGTGGGAATACTCGAATACTCTCACCTGGATTCACTTGGCTGTTATAGGTATTCCAAAGCTCAGGACGTTGGTTTTTAGGATCCCAGCGATGGTGTTTATCACGAAATGAATACACGCGCTCTTTAGCCCGTGATTTTTCCTCATCACGGCGTGCGCCACCAAATGCTGCATCAAAACCGTACTTGTTGAGCGCTTGCTTTAATCCTTGGGTTTTCATGATATCGGTATGTTTACCCGAACCATGGGTGAATGGGCCTACACCCATTTCGATGCCTTCAGGGTTTTTGTGTACGATTAAATCAAAGCCATACTCTTTGGCTAAACGGTCGCGAAACTCAATCATTTCACGAAACTTCCAGTTGGTGTCTACGTGTAATAACGGAAACGGAATTTTTGCAGGGTAAAATGCTTTACGAGCTAAGTGCAAAAGTACCGATGAGTCTTTACCGATTGAGTAAAGCATAACTGGGTTCTCAAACTCAGCGGCGACTTCGCGCATGATTTTGATACTTTCAGCTTCAAGTTGCTGAAGGTGAGTTAAAGCCATTGTTGGTCGTCCTACTAAAATGATTAAATTAAAATCTGTTAAACTACGCTACGTCTGTCAGCGGCTGAGCAAAGCTACTGATCTGTGCTTTTTCGCCAAACCAGTGTAATTCTTGATGCAGCGAAGCTACTTCACCAATAATCAGTAAAGCGGGTGAAATAATTTGATGCTGCTCAATGAGCTGCGCTAATTGGTCTAACTGTCCTGTGACAACACGTTGATTTTTGCGTGTGCCGTTTTCAATTATGGCCACTGGTGTTGTTGCTGCTCGCCCATGTTTTAATAGCTCGGCTTGAATATGCGGCGATTTAATTACCCCCATATAAATAGCCAGTGTTTGGTTTTTTTGTGCAAGCGACTGCCAATTAAGTTCTTGTCCTTCTTTTTTGCAGTGGCCGGTAACAAACTGAATAGCCTGAGCATGGTCGCGATGCGTTAAAGGAATACCTGCGTAGGCACTACATCCCGCGGCTGCCGTTATACCTGGCACTATTTGGTAATTTACGTTATTGGCTGCCAGTACTTGGACTTCTTCGCCACCACGGCCATAAATAAATGGGTCGCCCCCTTTAATTCGGCACACTTTTTTACCTTGTTGTGCTAAATCAACCAACATCTTATTTGTATCTTCTTGAGCTACGCTGTGATCGCCTAAGCGCTTACCCACACAGATTAAATCGGCATCGCGACGCACTAATTCCATGATCTCATCGGATACCAAGTAATCATATACCACCACATCGGCTTGTTGCATTAGTTGCAGCGCTTTTAGTGTGAGTAGCTCTGGGTCGCCAGGGCCTGCACCGACTACGTATACTTCGCCTTCTGGTTCAACTTTGGCATCCAGCATTTGCTCTAGTTGTTGCTCAGCGCCATGGGTATCACCGGTTTGGACTTTGCTTACTACTGATGAATCAAACACGCCTTCCCAAAATTGGCGACGATCAGCAAAATGTTTAAAGCGTTGCTTTACTTTATGGCGAAAGCCACCGACCAAGTTAGCGAGTGGGCCGATATGCTGCGGAATAAGTGTTTCGAGCTTTTCACGTAAGCGCCTTGCTAAAACCGGCGCGGTACCTGCACTTGAAATCGCAATGGTAATTGGGTTGCGATCAACAATAGAGGGGAAAATAAAGGTACATTTAGGTTGATCATCCACCACGTTCACAAACACATTACGCGCATTGGCGAGTTCAAATACGGTGTTGTTTACTTCATCGTTGTCGGTGGCGGCAATAATCAAAATTTTGCCATCAAGATGCGACTCTTCAAAATAGGCATCTATTAATGTTACTTCATTATTATGCGCATGTTCTTTTAATTCTTCGCAAAACCAAGGAGCAACTAGCGTTACATCGGCACGTGCTTTTAAAAACGCACGGCATTTTCGCAAGGCAACCTCTCCACCGCCAACAACCAATACGGGTTTGTTGTCGAGTTTGGTAAAGATAGGTAAATATTGCACTGAATAACGCCCCTAAAAAATAATAAAGTGTTTAACTGAGAAGCAGAATATAGTGGCTATTGATAAGTAAAAAATAATTAAATCTTAGTTGATATTCTTAAAAGTTATATGAATCATGTTTTTTAGGTCTAAATCGTATTTAGTAAGGGGTAGAGTGACATTTAGTATAAAAAACGCGCTTATAGTGTTTGGTTATGAGCTATAGCAAGTTTAAGCTATGATGCTCTTATATAGTTTAAGGTCACACAATTTCATAGGCATAAAATGACAAACAATACTCAAAACGCCACGCTAGCCGTTAGCTTAATGGACTTAACCAGTTTAAACACTGATGATAGTCAAGCCAGTATTAACGCATTAGTAAACAGTATAAACCCTAAGCTAGGCACGCCTGCTGCGCTTTGTGTGTTTAGTGAATTTGTTGATGACGCTAAAATAGCACTTGCTAATCGCTTATTGAGCCATGTAAAGGTGGCCACCGTAACTAACTTTCCCTCTGGTGATGCGCCACTCAATGAAGTACTCAATGAAACCCTGATAGCCATAGAGCGGGGGGCCGATGAAATTGACCTAGTTATTCCTTATAAAGCGCTTTTAAAAGGTGAAGCCGATACCGTGCTGGAATACGTTAGTGAAAGTAAAAAGGTATGTGGCAGCCGTGCTAAGCTCAAAGTGATCATTGAAACTGGCGAGCTAAAAACAGCAGCATTTATTACTCAAGCAACCGAGCTTGCCATTCAAGGCGGAGCTGATTTTGTAAAAACCAGTACAGGAAAAGTAGCGGTGAATGCCACGCTTGAAGCGACTGAAATAATGCTTAAAGCCATCAAAAAATCATCAAAGCGAGTTGGTTTTAAGGCTGCTGGTGGAGTCAAGACCGCAGTAGATGCAAATGCTTATTTGCAACTAGCAACCGAGATTATGGGGCATGATTATTTAGCACCAGAAACATTTAGGTTTGGCGCTTCATCGCTGTTAAATGACGTTTATAAGGTGTTGAATGAAGCGCAGCAGTGATGCCGAAAAACAACAATTAGAGCACGATGCGGCCAAGTTGTTTTTGCGATGTTATGAGCAGCAAACGGGAATTCACATGCGCCATATTTGGCACAATGAACCG
The DNA here is from genome assembly GCF_001661605.1 of Pseudoalteromonas sp. MQS005. NCBI lineage: Bacteria > Pseudomonadati > Pseudomonadota > Gammaproteobacteria > Alteromonadales > Pseudoalteromonadaceae > Pseudoalteromonas > Pseudoalteromonas sp. MQS005. Next base: position 31,970 of record NZ_LYRQ01000035.1, read on the forward strand.
AACAGACCCGATGTAAGCTGTTATCAAGAAAATCAGCAGCTCGATATAGAAGTGGCGCATTTATACGCCAGCGAAACGGAAGCCATGGCCGTGTTAGGCCGGCCACTGTCGATACAAATGCAGCGTGATTTAGCCGACATGGCGCAACAACCAAGCGAACACCGGTTGCAATCAGCGTTGGAGCGCTTATTAAAACAAAAAGCGACTAAGCGTTATTATTCAAAGCGTACGTGGTTGTTAATTCGTAACGCTAGTACTATTTGGCATAAGAGCGACTTTGAAGCGGCAGTCAAAAAAGTATGTTTTCCAAATACCCATCAATTTGAACAAATATGGTTACTGTGTGATTTTTATCGCGGTGAGTTATTACGAGTGGATCATTAAAAAAGTGATTTGACTAATACGTATTAAATGTTTCTAAACGGATGAAAGCCACAGGATTAATTTGATTATCAGGCCTATAAACTTATTAACAGTGAAGATTTTATCAGATGACTATCTTTACTCTTGTGTTAATGAATTGCGTAAGTATAATAGGCATCCACTTTGCAGGGGCGTAGTTCCAATTGGTAGAACAGCGGTCTCCAAAACCGACGGTTGGGAGTTCGAATCTCTCCGCCCCTGCCAATTTTTACAAAGTGAATAAAGTCTAGAACTAAAAATCGGTTTGAGTAAGCTTGTTTTTAAGTTTAGATTTTAATGGATTAACCCTGTCGACGTGCAGGGTTGTTGTGTCTGTAGTTAAGGTAATAATATTATGAGCACGAATATAGAAACACCATCAAGTGGGATGGAGTCAGTAAAGTGGTTAGTAGCAATTGCGCTACTTGCAGGCGCAGTCGTTGGTAATCATATGTTTGCAGATCAGTCTGTATTACTACGTGCTATTGGCGTTGTGGTTGCAATAGCGGCGGGTTTAGCTATTGCTTCGCAAACTTTTAAGGGACGTACCTTCCTTGCTTTTGCTAAAGAAGCGCGTATTGAAGTACGCAAAGTAATTTGGCCAACGCGTCAAGAAACAACGCACACGACATTAATCGTAATGGTTGCAACAGTGATTATGGCACTTATCCTTTGGGGATTAGATGGCATTTTATTCCGCGCTGTAGGCTTTTTAACTGGATTGGAGATCTGATCCCATGTCGGATGAGAATAACGAAAAGAAACTACGTTGGTACGTAGTACAAGCTTTCTCAGGTTATGAGAAGCGTGTTGCTCAAACATTATTAGAGCACATTAAAATCAAAGGCCTAGAAGATAGCTTTGGTGAAGTATTAGTTCCTACTGAAGAAGTAGTTGAGATGCGTGCTGGTCAAAAGCGTAAGTCTGAGCGTAAATTCTTCCCAGGTTACGTACTAGTACAAATGGATATGAACGATGCAAGCTGGCACTTAGTAAATAGCACTGAACGTGTTATGGGCTTTATTGGTGGCACATCAGACCGTCCTGCACCAATTAGTTCTAAAGAAGCTGATCGCATTCTTAATCGCCTACAAGAAAACGCTGAAGCGCCTAAACCAGCAACATTATTTGAACCAGGTGAAGTGGTTCGTGTTACTGATGGTCCATTTGCTGACTTTAGTGGTGTGGTTGAAGAAGTTGACTACGAAAAGAGCCGCGTAAAAGTATCGGTACTTATTTTTGGTCGTTCTACGCCAGTTGAACTTGAGTTTGGTCAAGTTGAACAAGATAAGTAATTGATTTAAAGCGTTGTGTTAAAAGTTTCTTAATTTTTGGCACGAAGCTTGAAAAAGGCCGCTGATTAACTTATAATCAGCGGCCTTTTTGTATTCAGGGAAAACGTTTGTTTAACTGTTTACTAAAAAGTGAGAAACCAATTTTTAAACTGGGAAGCCGCTAGAGTACGCGTCCTCGCGCGCACAAGGCTAAGACCCACCTAATGAGGTATTTATAATGGCTAAGAAAGTTGAAGCTCTAATCAAGCTACAAGTTGCTGCTGGTATGGCTAACCCTAGTCCTCCAGTAGGTCCAGCACTAGGTCAACACGGTGTAAACATCATGGAATTCTGTAAAGCGTTCAACGCACGTACAGAATCTATCGAAAAAGGCGCTCCAGTTCCTGTAGTGATCTCTGTTTACGGCGACCGTTCATTTACGTTCGACATGAAAACGCCACCGGCTGCTTACTTACTTAAGAAAGCTGCAGGTATCAAATCTGGTTCAGGCCGTCCTAACACTGAAAAAGTAGGCACAGTAACTCGTGCTCAACTTGAAGAAATCGTTGAGACAAAGAAACCAGACCTTACAGCTTCTGATTTAGAAGCTGCGGTTCGCACTATCGCAGGTTCTGCGCGTGCGATGGGCTTGAACGTAGAGGACTAAGATAATGGCTAAATTAACTAAACGTATGCGTACTATCCGCGAAAAAGTGGAAGTAACTAAAGATTACGAAATTAACGAAGCAGTTGCTCTTTTAAAAGAATTAGCGACAGCTAAATTCGTAGAAAGTGTTGACGTTGCTGTTAACCTTGGTATCGATGCTCGTAAATCTGATCAAAACGTTCGTGGTGCGACTGTACTACCTAACGGTACTGGTCGTGACGTTCGTGTTGCTGTATTCACTCAAGGCGCTAATGCAGAAGCTGCAAAAGAAGCCGGTGCTGAATTAGTAGGCATGGAAGATCTTGCTGAACTAGTTAAGAAAGGCGAGATGAATTTTGACGTTGTTGTTGCATCACCAGACGCTATGCGTGTTGTTGGTCAACTAGGTCAAATCTTAGGCCCACGTGGTCTAATGCCAAACCCTAAAACTGGTACTGTAACACCTAACGTTGCAGAAGCAGTTAAAAATGCGAAAGCAGGTCAAGTGCGTTACCGCAATGACAAAAATGGTATCATCCATACTACGATTGGTAAGGTTGATTTCACTGCTGAGCAGTTACAACAAAACCTTGAAGCTCTAATTGTTGCGCTTAAGAAGGCTAAACCTTCTCAAGCTAAAGGTGTTTACTTGAAGAAAGTAACTATCTCTACAACAATGGGCGCAGGTGTTTCTGTTGACCAAAGCACTTTAAGCACAGTTGTTGCTTAATTGAGTGTTTACATGGCGTGAAATTTGTACTATAATTTTGCGCCATTTTGTTGATTAATTTAGTTAATCGCAAAGTAAAGAATTCGGGTTGAAGTCCATAATTTCGAAGCGCCTTTGGGCAACGCGATAAATTGGGCTTCCGTCCAAGACCGTAGGCGGCTTCGGCCTTAATATTACCTACGTAGACGGTGTGAATCCCCAGATAGATTTTTCCTAATCTTCTGGCTCTCGCCGTAAAAAGCATCTCCATCTTTATTGATGGGGAAGAGTAAAACAGGGAAGCCGATAAACGGTAACCCATTAAACCAGGAGTAACACCCATGGCTTTAAATCTTCAAGGCAAAAAAGCAATTGTTGCTGAAGTCAACGAAGCAGCCAATGGTGCTCTTTCTGCAGTTGTTGCAGATTCTCGTGGTGTAACAGTTGGTGCAATCACTGCCCTTCGTAAAGAAGCTCGTGCAAATGGTGTTTGGATGAAAGTTGTCCGTAACACTTTAGCAAAACGTGCTTTTGAAGGTACAGAGTTTGAGTGCCTTTCTGACTCATTAGTTGGTCCAAGCTTAATCGCTTTCTCATCAGAGCACCCAGGTGCTGCTGCGCGTATCTTCTCAGATTTCGCGAAAAAGAATGAGCATTTCGAACTTAAGATGGCCGCTTTTGAAGGTAATGTAGTAGACGCAGCTATGCTTGCAACTCTACCTACATACGACGAAGCTGTTGCACGCTTAATGAGCGCTATGAAAGAAGCGTCTGCTGGCAAATTGTGTAAAACAATTGAAGCAGTACGTGTACAGAAAGAAGAGCAAGCTGCTTAATTTTAAGTTGTTTAATCCCTTTCGGTGTAAATTTATTTGGACCTTAGAGTCCGTTAATTATTAGGAAATTTGTAATGTCTGTAACTAAAGACCAAATCCTTGACGCAATTGCTGAAATGTCAGTAATGGACGTTGTTGCTCTAGTTGAAGCAATGGAAGAAAAATTCGGCGTAACTGCTGCAGCTGCTATGGTAGCAGGTCCTGCTGCTGAAGCTGCTGAAGAGAAAACAGAATTTGACGTAATCCTTACTGGCGCTGGCGCTAATAAAGTTGCGGCAATCAAAGCTGTTCGTGGCGCAACTGGTCTTGGCTTAAAAGAAGCTAAAGCACTTGTTGAAGCTGCTCCAACTCCAGTTAAAGAAGGTATTTCTAAGGAAGAAGCTGAAGCTCTTGCTAAAGAACTTACTGAAGCTGGTGCTGAAGTTGAGGTTAAGTAATCTAGCTTTTGCTAGGTTCGCTGCCTGAGAAATCAGGCAAGGGCTGGTGATTATTTAATCACCGGCCTTTTTGCGCTATAGAGCGACTATTCTTATAGCGCAAATAAAATCTGATTTATTCTTTAATTTCAACGCTTTATAGTTTGCTAGTGTTGAGGTGGGATTAAGTTGGAACAACAGTTAAATGTTGTACATCTTGGCATAGATGCCAGTTAAGTCTGTTCTTACAAGAACAGGTCGGGTCAAAGATCAGCAAGCTGAGGAATCCCATGGCTTACTCTTATTCTGAAAAGAAACGTATCCGTAAGGATTTTGGTAAACGTCCACAAGTTTTGGATATACCTTTCTTACTGTCGACGCAGTTAGAATCGTTTAAAAAATTCTTAGTCCCGGACGCTGATGGCGATCATGGTTTGGAAGCTGCCTTCCGTTCTGTGTTCCCAATTAAAAGCTACTCGGGAAATTCTGAGCTTCAATACGTAAGTTATCGTATTGGTGAGCCAGTATTCGATGTAAAAGAATGTCAAATTCGCGGTGTGACTTATTCTGCTCCACTTCGCGTGAAACTGCGTCTTGTAGTAATGGACAAAGAAGCTCCAGGCACAGTTAAAGACATTAAAGAGCAAGAAGTTTACATGGGCGAAATTCCGCTCATGACCGATACCGGTACTTTTGTAATCAATGGTACAGAGCGTGTTATCGTTTCTCAGCTACACCGTAGCCCTGGTGTATTCTTTGATAACGACCGCGGTAAAACTCACTCGTCAGGTAAAGTGCTTTATAACGCACGCGTAATTCCTTACCGTGGTTCATGGTTAGACTTCGAATTTGATGCAAAAGATAACTTATATGTACGTATTGACCGTCGTCGTAAATTACCGGCGTCTATCATCTTACGTGCACTTGAGTACACGAGTGAAGAAATCCTAGATATCTTCTTCGATACTACTGCGTTTGAAATTGCTGACGGTAAAGTTCTTATGGAACTTGTACCTTCACGTTTACGTGGTGAAACTGCCGCTTTTGATATCAAGAGCGAAGACGGTGAAGTCCTTGTTGAAAGCGGTCGTCGTGTTACGGCTCGCCACATCAAGAGCATCGAGAAAAAAGGCATTAATCAATTAGAAGTACCACATGAGTACATCATTGGCCGTGTATTAGCGAAGAACTATGTTGATGAGTCAACAGGTGAAATCATCGCGACTGCAAATGACGAGCTAACGCTTGAAATGATGGCTGAATTGGTTAAAGCAGGTCACACTACTATTGATACATTATATATCAATGAAGTGGACAGCGGCGCTTACATGTCAAATACATTAAACATTGACTCGTCAAGCAACCGTTTAGAAGCACTAGTAGAAATTTATCGCATGATGCGCCCAGGCGAGCCACCGACGAAAGACGCGGCTGAAGCCTTATTTGAGAACTTATTCTTCTCAGAAGAACGCTATGACTTATCAACAGTAGGTCGTATGAAGTTCAATAGCCGTGTTGGTTACGATTCAGACACAGGCCCTGGCACATTAAGCAAAGAAGACATCGTAGCGGTTATGAAAGTATTGATTGCTATTCGTAACGGTGTTGGCGATGTTGATGATATAGACCACTTAGGCAACCGTCGTATACGTAGTGTTGGCGAAATGGCTGAGAACCAATTCCGTGTAGGTTTAGTACGTGTAGAACGTGCTGTACGTGAGCGCTTAAGCTTAGGTGACCTAGACGCGATCATGCCACAAGATCTTATTAACGCTAAGCCTATTTCGGCAGCAGTTAAAGAGTTCTTCGGCTCGTCTCAGTTATCACAGTTTATGGACCAAAATAACCCGCTATCAGAAGTAACGCACAAGCGTCGTATTTCTGCATTAGGTCCGGGCGGTCTAACTCGTGAGCGTGCTGGCTTTGAAGTACGTGACGTTCACGTAACTCACTACGGTCGTGTATGTCCAATCGAGACTCCTGAGGGTCCAAACATCGGTCTAATTAACTCATTGTCTACGTATGCACGTACCAATGACTACGGTTTCTTAGAAACACCTTACCGCAAAGTGGTAGACGGTGTAGTAACTGATGAAGTTGATTACCTATCAGCCATTGAAGAAGGTCAGTTTGTTATCGCACAGGCGAACTCAAACTTAACTGAAACCAATGAGTTTGTAGATGAACTTATTCCGTGTCGTCACAAAGGTGAATCAACCTTTATGGGTCGCATGGACCAACAATATATGGATGTATCACCACAACAGGTGATCTCTGTAGCGGCCGCACTTATCCCGTTCCTAGAACACGATGATGCTAACCGTGCATTGATGGGTTCAAACATGCAACGTCAAGCAGTACCAACATTGAAAGCGGACAAACCGTTAGTAGGTACTGGTATTGAGTTAACACTAGCGAAAGACTCTGGTGTAACGATTGTTGCAAAACGTGGTGGTGAAGTAATGTATGCCGACGCAAGTCGCATCGTTGTTAATGTACATGAAGAAGAACGCATTCCTGGTGAAGCGGGCATCGACATCTACAACTTAACCAAGTACACACGTTCTAACCAAAATACATGTATTAACCAAAAACCAACATGCATGGTTGGTGAACCGGTTACTCGTGGCGATGTGTTAGCAGATGGTCCTTCGACTGACTTAGGTGACTTAGCCCTTGGTCAAAACCTTCGCGTGGCATTCATGCCATGGAACGGTTACAACTTCGAGGATTCAATCTTACTATCAGAGCGCGTAGTTGAAGAAGATCGTCTAACGACTATTCATATTCAAGAACTACAGTGTATTGCCCGTGATACTAAATTAGGCTCAGAAGAGATCACAGCAGATATCCCGAACGTGGGTGAATCTGCACTAGGCAAGCTTGATGAATCAGGTGTTGTATATATTGGTGCTGAAGTTAAAGGCGGCGATATCCTAGTAGGTAAAGTGACTCCGAAAGGCGAAACGCAATTAACACCAGAAGAAAAGCTACTACGTGCTATCTTCGGTGAAAAAGCGTCTGATGTTAAAGACAGCTCTTTACGTGTACCAAACTCTGTAACTGGTACTGTAATCGACGTACAAGTTTTCACCCGTGATGGTGTTGAAAAAGATAAACGTGCGTTAGAAGTTGAAGACATGCAGCTTCGCGAAGCGAAAAAAGACTTCAACGAAGAGTTCCGTATTCTAGAAGCCGGTGTTTTAGACCGTGCACGCAAGTTACTTGTGGCAGCTGGTTTCGATGAAGACAACTTAGCGTCACTGAATGCTGAAAAGTTACTAACTCAAAGCCTTGCTGAAGAAGACAAGCAAGCTGAACTTGAGCAACTAGCTGCACAGTACGATGAGCTTAAAGCTGAATACGATAAGAAGTTTGAAAACAAACGTCGTAAAATTACCCAAGGTGATGACTTAGCACCAGGCGTACTTAAGATTGTTAAAGTATACCTAGCTGTTAAACGTCGTATCCAACCGGGTGATAAAATGGCGGGTCGTCACGGTAACAAAGGTGTTATCTCGACTATCGTACCAGTAGAAGATATGCCATACGATGACAAAGGTCGTACAGTAGATATCGTACTAAATCCACTAGGTGTACCATCACGTATGAACATCGGTCAGATCCTTGAAACACATATGGGTCTAGCTGCACGTGGTATTGGTGAGCGCTTAGAAGAAATGATGAAAGAGCAACGCGAGCTTCATGAGCTACGCGAATTCATTAAACAAGCTTATGAGATCGGTGAGTCTCGTCAGGTTGTGGATATTGCTAGTTTCTCTGATGACGAAATTCGTCGTTTAGCTGAAAACTTGAAAGGTGGTTTACCGATTGCTACTCCTGCATTTGATGGCGCGAAAGAAAGCGAAATCAAAGACATGCTAGAGCTAGGCGGCTACCCTAGAAGTGGTCAGGTTACACTTTATGATGGCCGTACTGGCGATCAGTTTGAACGTCAAGTAACTGTAGGTTACATGTACATGCTTAAACTTAACCACTTGGTTGACGATAAGATGCACGCACGTTCTACTGGTTCTTACAGCCTTGTTACTCAGCAGCCGCTGGGTGGTAAAGCACAGTTCGGTGGCCAGCGTTTTGGTGAGATGGAAGTATGGGCACTTGAAGCTTACGGTGCTGCTTACACGCTACAAGAAATGCTAACAGTGAAATCGGATGACGTGAACGGTCGTACTAAGATGTATAAAAACATCGTTGATGGTAACCATAAAATGGAACCAGGTATGCCAGAATCGTTCAACGTATTGTTGAAAGAAATCCGCTCACTGGGTATCAACATCGAGTTGGAAGAAAATTAAGCCAATTAGATGCTGCAGTTAGCGCTGCAGCATCTGTTATGGCTGAATAGAATGTAGGGACGAGAACATCCGTCCTCAAGATTAACTCCGACAGGAGAGCTAAGGTGAAAGACTTACTTAAGTTTCTGAAGCAACAAAATAAGACCGAAGAATTCGATGCAATTCGCATTGGTCTTGCTTCACCAGACATGGTTCGCTCATGGTCATACGGTGAAGTAAAGAAACCTGAGACTATTAACTACCGTACTTTCAAGCCTGAGCGCGATGGCTTATTCTGTGCCCGTATTTTCGGCCCAGTGAAAGATTATGAGTGTTTATGTGGTAAATATAAACGCCTTAAACACCGTGGTGTGATCTGTGAAAAGTGTGGCGTTGAAGTAACACTCACTAAAGTGCGTCGTGACCGTATGGGTCATATAGAACTGGCAAGTCCAGTTGCGCATATATGGTTTTTAAAATCATTACCGTCACGTATCGGCTTAATGCTTGATATGACGCTTCGTGATATTGAACGTGTTCTTTACTTCGAATCATTCGTAGTAACTGAGCCTGGCATGACAACGCTTGAGCGTGGTCAGCTATTAGGTGAAGAAGAATACCTAGATGCACTTGAAGAGCACGGTGATGAATTTGAAGCGAAGATGGGTGCTGAAGCAGTATTAGACTTACTGCGTGAACTCGATCTTGCTCAATTAATTGCAGAAATGCGTGAAGAGTTACCAACAATTAACTCTGAAACTAAGCGTAAAAAGATCACTAAACGTCTTAAGTTAATGGAATCGTTCCACCAATCAGGTAATAACCCTGAGTGGATGATCATGACAGTACTTCCAGTATTGCCACCTGACTTACGCCCATTAGTACCATTAGACGGTGGTCGTTTTGCGACATCTGATCTAAATGACCTTTACCGTCGTGTTATTAACCGTAATAACCGTCTTAAGCGTCTACTAGATTTAGCTGCACCAGATATTATCGTACGCAACGAAAAACGTATGCTACAAGAAGCGGTCGATGCGCTACTTGATAACGGTCGTCGTGGTCGTGCAATTACAGGTTCTAACAAACGTCCTCTTAAATCGCTTGCTGATATGATCAAAGGTAAGCAAGGTCGTTTCCGTCAGAACTTACTTGGTAAGCGTGTAGATTACTCTGGCCGTTCTGTAATCACGGTTGGTCCTACACTTAAGCTTCATCAGTGTGGTCTTCCTAAGAAGATGGCATTAGAGCTTTTCAAACCATTCATCTATGGCAAATTAGAGCGTCGTGGCATGGCTACGACAATCAAAGCTGCTAAAAAGATGGTTGAGCGTGAAGTAGCGGAAGTATGGGATGTACTAGACGAAGTAATTCGTGAACATCCAGTATTACTTAACCGTGCACCAACACTTCACCGTTTGGGTATCCAAGCGTTTGAACCTGTGCTTATCGAAGGTAAAGCGATTCATTTGCACCCATTAGTATGTGCGGCGTACAACGCCGATTTCGATGGTGACCAAATGGCGGTACACGTACCGCTAACAATTGAAGCGCAACTTGAAGCTCGCGCGTTAATGATGTCTACAAACAACATCTTATCGCCTGCTAATGGTGAGCCAATCATCGTTCCTTCACAGGACGTTGTATTAGGTCTTTATTACATGACGCGTGATCGTATTAACGCGAAAGGCGAAGGCGCCGTATTTAAAGATCCTAAAGAAGCAGAAAAAGCATACCGTAGTGGTAATGCCGACCTTCACGCTATCGTGAAAGTACGTATTAGCCAATCAGTTAAAAACGAAGAAGGTGTTGTTGAAGACACTGTAACCGTAATTGATACTACTGTTGGTCGTGCGATTCTGTCTTTAATTTTACCAAAAGGCATGCCGTATGAGTCAATCAACCAAGCCCTAGGTAAAAAGCAGATTTCTGGCTTAATTAATGAGTGTTACCGTCGTCTTGGTCTAAAAGACACAGTTATGTTTGCTGACCAAATCATGTACACCGGTTTCCACTATGCAATGAAGTCTGGTGTTTCAATTGGTATCGATGACTTAGTTATCCCACCAGTTAAAGCAGCAATCATTGAATCAGCTGAAGCTGAAGTAACTGAAATCAACCAACAATTCCAATCAGGTCTTGTAACGGCTGGTGAAAAGTACAACAAAGTTATCGATATCTGGTCACGTGTAAATGAAAACTTATCACGTGAAATGATGGCCAACTTGTCAAAAGACACGGTTATCAATGCAAAAGGTGAAGAAGTAGAGCAACCGTCATTTAACTCAGTGTTTATGATGGCCGACTCAGGTGCTCGTGGTAGTGCCGCTCAGATCCGTCAGCTAGCAGGTATGCGTGGCCTAATGGCACGTCCAGATGGTTCAATCATCGAGACGCCAATCACGGCTAACTTCCGTGAAGGTCTAAACGTACTTCAGTACTTCATCTCAACGCACGGTGCGCGTAAAGGTCTTGCCGATACAGCACTGAAAACAGCGAACTCGGGTTACCTAACGCGTCGTCTAGTAGACGTTGCACAAGATTTGGTAATCAACGAAGACGATTGTGGCACAGAAGATGGCTTAACAATGAAACCGCTAATTGAAGGTGGTGACGTTGTAGAAGCACTTCGCGAACGTGTACTAGGTCGTGTTGTTGCTGAAGATGTTGTAATACCAGGTACTAATACAGTACTTGTTGAACGTAACATCATGCTTGACGAAAAACTGTGTGACCTTTTAGAAGAGCACTCAGTTGATGAAGTTCGCGTACGTTCAGTTATCACTTGTGATAACGACTTTGGTGTATGTGCTAAGTGTTATGGTCGTGACCTTGCACGTGGTCATATCATCAACGCGGGTGAATCAGTAGGTGTTATCGCAGCTCAATCAATCGGTGAGCCGGGTACACAGCTTACGATGCGTACCTTCCACATCGGTGGTGCGGCATCAAGAGCGTCTGCTGAAAATAATGTACAAGTTAAAACAAACGGTACATTAAAACTTCACAACGCTAAATATGTATTAAATACAGACGGTAAGATTGTTATTACCTCTCGTTCTACCGAGATCACTATCATTGATAGCTATGGTCGTGAGAAAGAGCGTTATAAAGTACCTTACGGTGCGGTATTAACAGTGCAAGACAATGCAGAAGTTCAAGGTAACGACATCGTTGCTACTTGGGACCCGCATAGTCACCCAATCGTTCTTGAGCATAAATCAAAAGTATCGTTCAGCGATATCGATGATTCAAACACTGAAGCACAGACTGACGAACTAACGGGTTTAACTCGTGTAGTTGTTAAAGATCTTGCTAAAGCGAATGCGAAAGAACCAAAGCTTATCATTGAAAGTGATGAGCGTGGCTTGCAAGAAACGCGTCTTCCTTCATTCACTACGATTGAAGTAACAGACGGCGCGACTGCAAACCCAGGTGACGTGTTAGCACGTATTCCGCAAGAAGGTTCGAAAACTCGTGATATCACGGGTGGTCTACCACGCGTAGCCGACTTATTTGAAGCACGTAAGCCGAAAGATCCAGCTATCTTAGCTGAAATCACCGGTACGATTAGCTTCGGTAAAGAGACTAAAGGTAAGAAACGTTTAGTTATTACACCAGCTGAAGGCGATCATTACGAAGAAATGATTCCTAAGTGGCGTCAACTTAACGTGTTTGAAGGTGAACAAGTGTCTAAAGGTGAAGTTATCGCCGATGGTCCAGAATCACCGCATGACATCTTACGCCTACGTGGTGTGACTCATGTTGCTAATTACATTGTTAACGAAGTGCAAGAGGTTTACCGTTTGCAGGGCGTTAAGATCAATGATAAGCACATTGAAACTATTATTCGTCAAATGCTACGTAAATGTATCATTCTAGACGGTGGTGATACTGAGTTCTTAGCCGGTGAGCAAATTGAAGTGGCACGCGTTAATATCGCAAACCGCGACCTTGAAGCTCAAGGTAAGATCCCAGCTAAGTTTGAAATCCAGTTAATGGGTATCACAAAAGCATCACTAGCGACAGAATCTTTCATCTCAGCAGCCTCGTTCCAGGAGACAACTCGTGTCCTAACAGAAGCCGCTGTAAATGGTAAGAGCGATGAACTACGCGGTCTGAAAGAAAACGTAATTGTGGGTCGATTGATCCCAGCCGGTACCGGTTTTGCGTATCATCAAGAGCGTATGGCTCGTCGTAAGCAAAAAGACGTTGTTGAAGAGCAAACGGTAAGTGCGGAAGAGGCAACTCAAGCACTCACTGATGCTTTAAACGCGGATTTATCTGGAAATCAATAAACCGAATCTAATCAATAGATTAGAGTTTCACAAGGCAGTTATCTACTGCCTTGTGAGCGGTTTAGGTTGACAGGTCAATCTTTGCTCATTAAAATTCCGCCACCCATTTACTTGCACGTTTAAAACATGCTGGTAAAACAAGGGCGGATTTTTTATTTTTTTCAGTAGTAATTTTAATTTCAGGAGCTATTTAAATGGCAACTATTAACCAGCTAGTGCGTAAGCCACGTCGTAGCAAGGTTACTAAAAGTAACTCAGCTGCGCTTAAAGCGTGTCCGCAAAAGCGTGGTGTATGTACTCGCGTATATACAACTACACCTAAGAAACCAAACTCGGCGTTACGTAAAGTAGCTCGTGTACGTTTAACTAACGGTTTCGAAGTAACTTCATACATCGGTGGTGAAGGTCATAACCTTCAAGAGCACAGTGTAATCCTAATCCGTGGTGGTCGTGTTAAAGATTTACCAGGTGTGCGTTTTCACACTGTACGTGGTGCACTTGACTGTGCAGGCGTTAGCGACCGTCGTCAAGCTCGTTCTAAATACGGTGCAAAACGCCCTAAAGGCTAATTGTTTTCCGTTAGTAAGGCCAAGCACTAAATATTATTAATTATTGTTTTGGGTGATTGACTCGAAAGAGCAAACCTGAATAAACCGGAGATACAAAATGCCTAGAAGACGCGTAATAGGTCAACGTAAAATTCTTCCAGATCCTAAGTTCGGATCGGAACTTCTTGCTAAGTTCGTTAACATCGTAATGTTAGACGGCAAGAAATCTACTGCTGAAAAAATCGTTTATGGTGCGCTAGACGTGGCTGCTGAGAAATCAGGCAAGTCGCACCTAGAAATCTTTGAAACTGCACTTGATAACATCCGTCCACAGGTAGAGGTTAAATCTCGCCGTGTTGGTGGTTCAACTTATCAAGTACCAGTTGAAGTACGTCCAGTACGTCGCAACGCATTAGGTATGCGTTGGTTAGTAGACGCTGCACGTAAGCGTGGCGAAAAATCTATGGGCTTACGTTTAGCTCAAGAAATCGTTGACGCTGCTGACAACAAAGGCACTGCGGTTAAGAAACGTGAAGACGTTCACCGTATGGCTGAAGCGAATAAAGCATTCGCTCATTACCGTTGGTAATCTGTCCTTAACCTTTAAGAGGATTTTATGGCACGTACAACTCCACTTGAGCGTTACCGCAATATCGGTATTTGTGCTCACGTAGATGCAGGCAAAACCACCACAACAGAACGTGTTCTGTTCTACACAGGTCTTTCTCATAAGATCGGTGAAGTACATGATGGCGCCGCAACTATGGATTGGATGGAGCAGGAACAAGAGCGTGGTATCACAATCACTTCTGCTGCAACAACGTGTTTCTGGAAAGGGATGGACGCGCAATTTGACGACCATCGCATCAATATCATTGATACCCCAGGACACGTAGATTTCACTATCGAAGTAGAGCGTTCTTTACGTGTACTAGATGGTGCGGTAGTTGTTCTTTGTGCTTCATCTGGTGTACAGCCGCAAACTGAGACAGTTTGGCGTCAAGCGAACAAATACGAAGTTCCGAGAATGATCTTCGTAAATAAAATGGATCGCACAGGCGCTGACTTCTTAACGGTTGTCGGCCAGGTGAAATCTCGTCTTGGAGCAACGCCTGTTCCAGTCCAGTTGCCAATTGGCGCTGAAGACGACTTTAAAGGTGTTATTGACCTTATTAAAATGAAAGCTATTAACTGGAATGATGAAGACCAGGGTATGACTTTCTCTTATGAGGCAATACCGGCAGAACTTCAGGATTTAGCTGAAGAATGGCGCTCTCATTTAGTTGAAAGCGCTGCTGAAGCCTCTGAAGAACTAATGGATAAATACTTAGAAGGTGAAGAGTTAAGCGAAGCAGAAATTAAAAATGCTTTGCGTCAACGCACATTAGCGAACGAAATTGTTCCCATGACCTGTGGTAGTGCATTTAAAAACAAAGGCGTTCAAGCTGTGCTTGATTGCGTTGTTGAATATATGCCATCACCCACACAAGTGAAACAAATCCAAGGTATCCTCGAAGATGGTACCGAGGAAGAGCGTCCTGCTGATGATAAAGCGCCGTTTGCTGCACTTGCTTTTAAGATTGCAACAGACCCGTTTGTTGGCACCTTGACCTTTTTCCGTGTTTACTCTGGTACTGTTAAACAGGGTGACGCGGTATATAACCCAGTAAAAAGTAAGCGTGAGCGTCTTGGTCGTATCGTTCAGATGCATTCAAACTCACGTGAAGAGATCAAAGAAGTCTACGCAGGCGACATCGCGGCGGCTATTGGTCTCAAAGACGTAACAACAGGCGAGACACTGTGTGATCCGAATTCTATTATTACGCTAGAGCGTATGGAATTCCCAGAACCAGTTATCTCTGTTGCGGTTGAGCCTCGCACAATCGCTGACCAGGATAAAATGGGTATCGCGCTAGGTAAACTAGCGGCAGAAGATCCATCTTTCCGCGTACAAACTGACGAAGAATCAGGCCAGACGATTATCTCTGGCATGGGTGAACTTCACCTTGATATCATTGTCGACCGTATGAAACGTGAATTCAGTGTTGAATGTAACGTTGGTAAGCCGCAGGTTGCATACCGAGAAGCTATTCGTTCAACTGTTGAAGTTGAAGGGAAGTTTATACGTCAATCAGGTGGTCGTGGTCAATATGGTCACGTCTGGCTTAAACTTGAACCGATGGATATTTCGGATGATGAAGCCCCAATTTACGAGTTCGTTAACGAAACCGTAGGTGGGTCAGTTCCGAAAGAATACATCCCTGCGGTAGACAAAGGTATCCAAGAGCAAATGGCTCAAGGTGTACTAGCAGGCTACCCATTACTTGGCGTGAAAGCGACTTTATATGATGGTTCATTCCATGATGTAGATTCGAATGAAATGGCATTTAAAATAGCAGGTTCACTCGCCATGAAGCAAGGTGCGCTAGATGCAAACCCTGCTTTATTAGAGCCAGTAATGAAGGTTGAAGTACTCACTCCTGAAGCAAACATGGGTGATGTAGTTGGCGACCTAAACCGTCGTCGCGGCATGATCGAAGGCATGGAAGATGCACTTGGTGGACTTAAGCAAATTAATGCTCAGGTTCCGTTATCTGAAATGTTTGGTTATGCGACTGCTTTACGATCTGCAACACAGGGCCGTGCCTCATACTCTATGGAGTTTTTGAAGTACGCTGAAGCCTCTAAACAGGTTGCAGATACAATAATTTCAGCTCGCGCTGTTATATGATTTTAGCTTGTCTGGCTCAATACTGAGTCAGGCTTTAATTTCTTTATTAGGAATTTTTTAAGATGGCAAAAGAAAAGTTTGAACGCGTAAAACCGCACGTAAACGTTGGTACAATCGGCCACGTTGACCACGGTAAA
>NZ_LYRQ01000036.1:0-48183 GCF_001661605.1 Pseudoalteromonas sp. MQS005
GGTACTATAAATTTTAAAATATTGATAAAAAATATTCTTTCTCGAAACTCCTTTAAGTGAAGAAACAAGAGGAAATAAGAATTCCTTGCTATCTAGTATTTCTATTTTCCATTTAGCATCGCCAATAAAATGAAAAGTTAACGTGTTCGAGTTTTGAATATTATAATTTCGAAAAGATCCCGTTGAATACATGCTACCAATCGTAGCTGAATCAACAATATCAAGGTGCTCATTCAAGAGATGGATATGAAGCATATCCTCGTAAGGAGTGTCATCCGTCATAAAGACAAGGTATTTACAACCTGCTTTAATACAAAGTTCCAAATAAGTACCATCAACAACTTTACCTGTTTGCGTATTATTTAAAAAGATACAGCTCTGTTCTGGAGACTTAGGGATTGTCTTAAATACTTGGCTTTCAAGTATGATCATCTTTTTCACCTAGCTATTACTTTTGACAGGCCAATTCTCGCCCACCGCAGGCTATTGTGGTCCACACTAGTCGGTATTTATGTAGAGGTCGTTTGATTGGCACCTTTCACCTAGAACCTCGAACCTCGAACCTCGAACCTCGAAAATAAAATCACATCAACTTCCAAACCACAAACGCTACAGCAAAACCAGCCAAGTACACTAAACCTAACCACGTTAAGCTACGCAAAAGTAGACTGTGTTTAATCGCGGGCTCTGAGCGCACTAGGCTGAAGTTAAGCCATGCAAAAACCGGTGTGGTTACAAAAGCAAGTGTCATTGCAAAGGTAAGCATAGGGCCAAGGGCTGATTTAAAAAATAAAATAACCGCCATACCGGCCAATGCTTGCAGTATAAGCCACGTATTTAAGCTGTGTTTAGATTGCTTAAAACCAAGTAATTTGTGTGATTCGTTAAGTGTGCGGGCGTAACCGTCAAGTACGGTGAGAGTGGTGCCAAACATACACAAAAACGCGATGGCTGATACCAAGGGCCTTGCCCACTCGCCTATTGTTGATGCGTACATATCAATCAGCTGTTTAGCAAACGCTACACCACCGAGTTCTATATTACTGTTTTGCCCATATTGCACTAACGCACCTAAACTAAAAAATACCAGCGCAAGCCCGGCGGTTAACCAATAACCTAGATTAAAATCGAATAAGCCTTGGTTTTTAGTCACACTTTGCTGAGTTTGTTTTTCTTTAAGCCATAAAGAGCTTAGTGCCGATATTTCAATAGGCGCCGGCATCCAGCCCATTAAGGCAACCATAAAGCCTAACATGGCAAGTTCATATGGTGAGGGGCCAACGTAGTTTACAGGCGCTACTGGGCCGTTATTTATAGCAATAACCAATGCAGTGATGGTTGCTATAGTAAGTAGCCCCATAATAGCTTTTGCTACGTTATCGAGCGCTTTAAAATGCCCCAGTAATAATATAATTAAACACACGGCCAATATTACCCAACACAATAAGGTAACAGGAATGCTAATAGGTAATGCGTAGTGTAATAAGCTCGCCGTAAGCAACAATACACCTGCGGTATTTACCACAGCGGCAATAATATTGAGGGCAATAAAACTGTAAAAATAGCCAGGCCCTTGGTTTTTATACCCTTCGACTAAACTATTTTTAGTAGCGAGTGTGTACTCCATACCAAAACGAAAAAACGGGTACTTTAAAACGTTAACCACCACAATAAGCCAAAATAGCTGCCAGCCAAATAATGCGCCAGCTTGGGTCGATGCAACTAAGTGTGAGCCACCAATGGCAGCGGTGGCCATTAAAATACCCGGGCCGAGCGCCCCTAACCGAGACTTCCATGTGCTTTGTGTGTACTGCATTAACTTCTCAAATTTGGTGTGTTATGTGCTTTTATTATTAATTTTTATCATTAATAAACTGTGTGAGTGCATAACTTACCTAATTTACAGGCAATAAAAAAGAGCCCTTAGGCTCTTTTTAAAAATAACACATTGTTAGTTATTAATTTAAATCCATCTCTTGGATGATTTCGTGTGCTATTTCAGGTGTGGTACTTACAGGCTTTTCATGTAAGTTCGCTTTTATTTGCCCTTTACGATGCTTTAGTGCGGCATCGAGTTTTTTAGCTGCGCTGGAAATAGCAGGATACATAACTTCGTTTTCCCCTTTTACCGATATACGCGCACCTTCATAATTTGTGCTAATTTCTGCTTGGAACTTATGATGCTCTTTTGAAAGAATAATATCTAGAGATATCAATGATGGAAAATGGCTCGCGACTTTTGAGAACTTTTCGTTAATGTGTTCTTTAATAGAATCAGTAACGTCAACATGGTGACCAGAAAGATTAATTTTCATAGGGTATCCTTTTATTTGTTACCTCATAGTTAGTATTGGGGGCTAAACGAATTAACACAAGAGAAAAAATGAAAATTACGCAATTATTTATTACCCCACCTGATTTAGATCATTCATTTAGCATTAAGTATGCAAAAAGCCGCTTTGTAGCGGCCTTTAAAGGTGTTGATAATTTAATCAACCAATAAATTAATCGGTGTATGAACAACAATAATCTGCAAAATCACTTACTTTTACATGAAAGCTCACATTAGCATCAACGTTAAATGACTCGCCCGCGTTAAATGTTTGCCACTGTGTTTCACCAGGTAATAGTACATCCCACTGCCCTGCTAACAACTCCATACACTCTTTTTGGTTAGTATTAAACTCAAATTCACCGGGTTGCATAAAACCCAAGGTTTTCGCTTCACCATTTCCTAAAAGCACAGTTCGGCTTGATACTTTGCCATCAAAATATACATTGGCTTTTTTAACCACACTAACGTTATCGAACTTTGGCATGTTAACTCCTGTTATTAATTTATAATTTTGTTACCTCCACAGTGCCTGATACACAAAAACCTTGCAAGTTAAGTGCTGTGAAAATTACTCATTTAGAAGCCAAAAGATTAAAAATGAAAGACTTTATGGGAAATAGGTTGTGAGCAACGGGCTAAACTTTTGAACAGGTCTTTTAATGATTTTTGTACAAAGAGGACTATGAGACGCTACGCTTTAGAGGAAGTAATCAAACAGCAGAATTGACTTTGAAATTTGGGTTTTGTATTACCTCACTTGCTTCTCTGTGTTCAAATAAATTTTTAATAATTTGTGCACAAAGAGGGCGATGAGACGCTATGCTTTAGAGAAGTGATAAAAGTACAGCTCATAAAAAAGCCCGCCCTGTTTACACAGCGCGGGCTTTTAAAACACTAAAGTAATTAATTAAAACAATGCGTTTGCTTTGTTAACTACATTTTCTACCGTAAAGCCGAAGAACTCAAATAGCTCGTTTGCCGGTGCCGACTCACCAAAGGTGGTCATACCAACTACGGCGCCATTTAGACCTACATACTTGTACCAGTAATCAGCAATACCCGCTTCAATCGCTACGCGACGTGAAACGCTTGCTGGTAATACACTTTCTTTGTACTCAGGCGATTGGTCTTCAAACGCATCAGTACATGGCATAGATACAACACGTACCTTTTTACCCTGCGCACGTAGCTCTTTCGCAGAGTCTTGCGCTAGCTGTACTTCAGAACCCGTTGCAATCAAAATAAGCTCTGGATTGCCGTCACAACTTAAGATGTAACCACCCTTTTTAACGTCGCTTAATTGCTGGGCATCACGAGCTTGCTGCTCTAAGCCTTGGCGAGTAAAGATTAATGATGTAGGACCGTCTTTACGTTCAATAGCTTGTTGCCATGCAATTGCTGACTCAACTTGGTCACATGGGCGCCAGTTGTATAGGTTAGGCGTTAAACGCATGCTCGCAATTTGCTCAACTGGTTGGTGAGTTGGACCATCTTCACCTAAACCGATTGAATCGTGCGTGTATACAAAAATGCTTGGTTGCTTCATTAATGCAGCCATACGTACCGCGTTGCGTGCGTATTCCATAAACATTAAGAACGTTGCACCGTAAGGAATAAAGCCTTTATGCAGTGCAATACCGTTCATAATGGCCGACATACCAAACTCACGTACACCGTAGTAAATGTAGTTACCACTTGCATCATCAGCAGTTAAGCCTTTAGAGCCATCCCAAATTGTTAAGTTTGAACCCGCTAAATCGGCAGAACCACCCATAAATTCAGGTAGTAACGGGCCAAACGCATTTAATGCATTTTGCGACGCTTTACGTGATGCTGGGTTTGCTGGGTTTGCTTGCAGCTCTTCAATGTACGCTTGTGATTTTTCAGCCCAGTCAGCTGGTAATTCTGAATGTGTACGGCGTTTGTATTCTGCTGCTAGCTCTGGGTATGCTTTTTCATATGCGGCAAATTTTTCGTCCCAGCTTGCTTCAAGCTGTTGGCCTTTTTCTTTGTTATCCCACTGTGCATAAATATCTTCAGGGATTTCAAATGCATCGCCCGTCCAACCTAAAAACTCGCGAGACGCTTTAATTTCGTCATCACCTAGTGGTGCACCGTGACAATCGTGGCTACCTGATTTATTAGGTGAGCCGTAACCAATAATAGTTTTACAACAAATTAGTGTTGGCTTATCAGTCACGCTTTTAGCTTCTGCAATTGCTGCACTTACTGCATCGCTATCATGGCCATCAACGTCACTAATTACATGCCAGCCGTATGCTTTAAAACGTGCTGGGGTATCATCACTAAACCAACCTTCAACTTCACCGTCGATTGAAATGCCGTTGTCATCCCAAAATGCCACTAACTTGCCTAGGCCTAATGTACCGGCTAGTGAGCATGCTTCATGAGAAATGCCTTCCATTAAACAGCCATCACCCATAAACGCATACGTGTGGTGATCAACAATGTCGTGGCCTTCACGGTTAAACTGCGCTGCTAATGCTTTTTCAGCAATCGCCATACCTACCGCATTTGTGATCCCTTGACCTAATGGGCCCGTAGTGGTCTCAATTCCTGGCGCGTATCCATATTCTGGATGGCCTGGTGTTTTAGAATGCATTTGGCGGAAGTTTTTAATTTCGTCCAGTGGCAAGTCATAACCACTTAAATGCAGTAGAGAATAAATTAGCATTGAACCGTGACCATTTGAGAGTATAAATCGATCTCGGTCAGCCCACTCTGGATTTGTTGGGTTATGTTTTAGATAATCGCGCCATAATACTTCTGCGATATCAGCCATGCCCATAGGGGCTCCAGGGTGACCAGATTTGGCCTTTTGTACTGCGTCCATTGACAAGACGCGAATAGCATTTGCAAGTTCTTTGCGAGATGGCATGAATTCTCCTACCTTTATATGTATTTGCGCGGGTATTTATTTATCCCCATTCTTACTTATTGTGGGGGCTGTGTGCAATTAAAAACCCATAAAAATAGGGCATTATGAATATTTTTTAAGAACCATTTACTATTAGATATTTTATTTAGACGTCTAGGCGTAAAAAAACTATGCAAGTTCATTTGTTTTAGATAAAATACGCGCCTTAATTTTTTAGCGCTAATACCGACGTTTGTGAAGCGCAATATTTGTGAGCATAATTACAATGGCAAAACATTTATTTACTTCTGAATCTGTTTCTGAAGGTCATCCGGATAAAATCGCCGATCAAATTTCTGATGCGGTACTTGATGCTATCCTAGAGCAAGACTCTCATGCCCGTGTAGCGTGTGAAACTTACGTTAAAACCGGTATGGTTATGGTTGGTGGTGAAATCACGACTAGCGCATGGGTTGATATCGAAGAAATTACACGTAAAACAGTACGTGAAATTGGTTACACACACTCAGATATGGGCTTTGATGCCGATTCGTGTGCAATTTTAAACACGATTGGTAAACAGTCTCCTGACATTAACCAAGGTGTTGACCGTACAAGCCCTGAAGAGCAAGGCGCTGGCGACCAAGGCCTAATGTTTGGTTACGCATGTAACGAAACTGAAGTATTAATGCCTGCTCCAATTACTTATTCTCACCGTTTAGTACAACGCCAAGCACAAGTACGTAAAAGCGGCGAGCTTAACTGGTTGCGTCCAGATGCAAAATCACAGGTTACGTTTGCATACGAAAATGGCAAGCCAGTAGGCATTGATGCCGTTGTACTTTCTACTCAGCACAGCGAAGATGTATCGCAAAGTGATTTAGTAGAAGCGGTAATGGAAACGATTATTAAGCCAGTACTTCCTGCTGAGCTGATTACTAGTGCCACTAAATTCTTTATTAACCCAACTGGCCGTTTTGTAATTGGTGGACCAATGGGTGACTGTGGTTTAACTGGTCGTAAAATCATTGTAGATACTTACGGTGGCATGGCTCGTCACGGTGGTGGTGCTTTCTCTGGTAAAGATCCATCAAAAGTTGACCGCTCAGCGGCTTATGCTGCACGTTATGTTGCTAAAAACATTGTTGCTGCTGGCCTTGCTGACAAGTGTGAACTTCAGGTGTCTTATGCTATTGGTGTTGCAGAGCCAACATCTATCAGTGTTGAAACATTTGGCACAGGTAAATTAGAAGAAGCGCGTTTAATCGAACTTATTCGTGAACACTTTGACTTACGCCCTTACGGCCTGATTCAAATGCTTGATCTTGAGCGCCCTATTTATCTTCCAACAGCGGCTTACGGCCACTTTGGCCGTGATGAATTCCCATGGGAACGCACAGATAAAGCAGACGCACTTCGCGCAGCAGCTGGCCTGTAAGCCACCTAGCTAATATTAAAACGGCCCTTTTTAGGGCCGTTTTGCTATGTGTATTAAGTTAGTCATAAAACAGTCTCGAACTGTTTAACATTTTAGGTATATACTCTGCTTATACAATAAAGCGTGTTAGGGATAAAAAATGGCCGACAATTTTCGTGTTATATTTGTAGGACTTGCAGAAGGCGCAGACAGCCAAGCAGTGACCAATGCACTGACAGAAAAACTAAAAACCTCACCTGAAAAGGTGGCGGCATTTTTTAATGGCAAGCCGCTGTTTGCTCCTAGCAACAAAGAGAAAGCCCTTAAGCAAGCTAAGTTACTTTCAACGCTGGGGATCAAAAGCAAACTTCAGCAAACAGCCCCTACACAAGCTACTTCTCAAAAAGCGCACGACAGCCAGCGAGATCAGCGCTTATTTGATGCCCTAGATTACATTACTAGTAGCTTAATTCGTCTTGAAGAGAAACTTGAGGATCTTGAGCAACGTCTCCCCGAGGTTGAGTTATCACTGCCTGATGAAAATGACGAACCATGGGAAGATGACGATTTAATGCTAGATGAGCCACTCTCTACTACGCCCAAAAAACGCAGTAACCTTGTTTTATATTCGCTGATTTCTACAGCCGTAATATTACTTATTGTGCTTGCTGTGTACTTATTATTTCCTAATTTATTCTCTTTTTAATTACGGTTTAGTTATTTAATGAGTAATAATCGCGCACAAATAAGACACGATATTCGTAAAGCACGTAATAACCTATCAAAAAACCAGCAAGAAATAGCGGCCCACTCGCTTAAAGTGAATTTTATTCAATATTTAAAAAGCATGAACTCGGCCAAAAAAAGCCATATCGCGCTTTATTTAAACAATGATGGCGAATTAGATACCTCATTGTTAATTAATGAATTATGGAGCATTGAACAGCATGTTTACTTACCTGTAATTCACCCTTTCAACGGGGCTAATTTACTATTTCAACGATATGAAAAAAACTCACCCATGAGAGCAAACCGCTATGGTATCTTGGAGCCTAAGCTGAACTGCTCTCAAATATGCCCATTGCCAGCGCTTGATTATCTACTTATGCCACTTGTTGCATTTGATAAATTTGGTAATCGCCTTGGAATGGGGGGTGGGTTTTACGATAGAACCTTGGCACGTTTACACGAAGAAAACTGGCAGCAACCACAACTTATTGGCCTAGCACACGAATGCCAACAAGTGGATAAGCTCCCAATTGAATCGTGGGATGTGCCTCTTAAAACTATTATTACACCCAATAAAACCTACTGTTGGTAACAATAAATCTTGTAAACTAACAGTCTATTTTTGACATAAATGAGCACATAGCAATGACACAAGATGAATTAAAAAAAGCAGCTGCATGGGCTGCACTGGAGTTTGTAAAAGAAAACACCATAGTGGGTGTTGGTACAGGCTCAACCGTTAATCATTTTATTGATGCTTTAGGCACAGTAAAAGACACCATTGTTGGTGCAGTATCTAGTTCAGAAGCGTCTACAGCACGTTTAAAAGAACTTGGTATAGAAGTATTTGAGCTAAATGATGTTGATGCTCTGGATGTATACGTTGATGGCGCAGATGAAATTAACGCTCTAAACGAAATGATTAAAGGCGGTGGTGCAGCGCTCACCCGTGAAAAAATAGTAGCGGCAGTGGCTAAACAGTTTGTGTGTATTGTTGATGACACCAAACTAGTCGATACCTTAGGGGATTTCCCGCTGCCAGTTGAAGTTATTCCGATGGCGCGCAGCTATGTTGCCCGCGAATTATTAAAACTTGGCGGTGACCCTGTGTATCGCCAAGGTGTTGTAACCGATAACGGCAACGTTATTTTAGATGTACATAATTTAAAAATTACCCATGCTAAACAGCTTGAAACACAAATAAATCAAATTGTTGGCGTAGTCACCAACGGCCTATTTGCAGAGCGCGGTGCTGATAAAGTGATTATCGGCACAAAAAATGGGCCACAAATTAAATAGGATATGGTTATGAGTAAGGTATCGTTAGCAAAAGACAAAATTAAAATTCTCTTGCTTGAAGGTGTTCATCAAAGCGCTGTTGAAACGCTAAAACGTAACGGTTATAGCAATATCGACTACGTTAAAACATCGCTACCTGAGGACGAGCTTATTGAGCGCATTAAAGATGTGCACTTTGTCGGGCTGCGTTCTCGTACTCATATTAATGAATCGGTATTAAATGCAGCTGAAAAACTAGTTGCTATCGGTTGTTTTTGTATTGGTACCAACCAAGTAGATTTAAATGCAGCACGTGAACGCGGTATTGCAGTATTTAATGCCCCGTTTTCAAATACTCGCTCTGTAGCTGAGCTTGTACTAGGTGAAATACTGCTTTTATTACGTGGTATTCCACAGCGAAATGCAGCTGCGCACCGTGGTGGCTGGTTAAAAACAGCCAATGGCTCGTTTGAAGCGCGCGGTAAAACCTTAGGTATTATTGGCTACGGTCACATTGGTACTCAGTTGGGCATTATGGCTGAAAATATTGGTATGAACGTGGAGTATTACGACATTGAAGACAAACTGTCTTTAGGTAATGCAACACAAGTACATAACTTAACGCAGCTATTGCAACGCGCTGATATTATTAGCTTGCACGTACCTGAAACACCGCAAACTAAAAACCTGATTGGCACGGCTGAATTGGCGGTAATGAAGCAAGGCTCTATTTTAATTAACGCTTCACGTGGTACTGTCGTTGATATTGACGCCCTAGCAGAAGCGCTAACAGACAAAAAACTCAGCGGCGCAGCAATTGACGTATTCCCAGTTGAACCAAAATCTAACGATGAAGAATTTATATCGCCACTGCGTGAATTCGACAACGTTATTTTAACGCCGCATATAGGTGGTTCTACTCAAGAAGCACAAGAGAACATTGGTATTGAAGTAGCGGGTAAACTCGCTAAGTACTCAGATAACGGCTCAACTATTACCGCAGTTAACTTCCCTGAAGTATCATTGCCAGAGCTTGCTAATCGCAGCCGCTTGTTACACGTGCATCACAACCGCCCTGGCGTGCTAACGCAAATTAACCAAGCGTTTGCTCAGCACGGTATTAACATTGCCGCACAGTACTTACAAACCGATGAAGCAATTGGTTACGTGGTTATTGATGTAGACACCGATCACTCAGAAGTCGCACTTAAAGAGCTCAGTGCGGTTGAAGGTACAATTAGAGCGCGTATTCTTCACTAACTATCAGCTAAAATAATAAAAGCCGTACTTGAATAATCAAGTACGGCTTTTTTGTTTTAAATTGAATCCTGACGGCTTATAACTTACCGCTGTTATTTGCCTTTAACCTCTAAATTTATAAACTTAACCAGCTCTTCGGGTTGTCCTGCTAACATCATTAGTTGCTGATTCACTTCCATCATAGTTTTACCTTCAGGCAGTTTTGCTGACACACTAAACGAATTTAGTCCTTTAGCAAAATCAGTTAACGCCTTGGCTATTTCTTCGGTCACAGGTGCTTGTTGAAGCTGTTGATCAAGCATTGTTTGCATTTGCTCTAACGTCATACCTTGCTTTGCCAACTCGCTTTCTAATAAGCCTTTAAGATCACCTTGGTTATTAACAACTAAGCTAACATTACGTGGCTCTAGCTTACTCATTGCTTGCATAATCATTGTTTGCTGCTGTAACTCTTGCTCATAAGTAAGTGGCGTAGTGCCTGCAGCTTGTTGAGCCTTACTGATTTCAAGTGAAGCGTCCATAAGCGCTTTAGAATTAGCAAGCCCCATGTCCATATCAATACTGGCAATATCATTAGCTTGCAGCTTAACAACAATATCACTGTTACCTGATTGCTCATCGTAATCTAATGAAGAGTGTAAATCATAACTGGCTGAGGCAAGTTGTGTATTTGTATCTGCAGGCAGTGTATCGACAAAGCTTTTATCAAATTGAAAGTTTTTTAACGTAAAAGCAGTATGTGGCGATATTTTATCGGTTTCGTAGCCTGTCACTTCAACATGCTCAACCGTGGCAATTTTATCGCCCTCAGGGCTAGTCACTTCAATATTACTAATGGCAACACTGTTTGAAATAACACTCGCCGATAGCTCTGCGTAGTTAAAACTAGCACCTGTTTGTTCGCTGACCAAGGCCAACTGTTTATCAACCTCAGCACGTACCTCTTGTGTTGCAACATAGTTTGCATAGCTTACGCCACCCACACCTGCAGCAATAATCGCGGCTGCAATCACTAATTTTTTCATGTCATTTCCTTATTAAACTCTTTATATAAGTGGCTTTAAGCAAGACTAACATTGAGAACATGCATCGTTAAGCACTTTTTTGTTTGCTAGTTAATTAAACTCAGTAGCTCGTGCACTGTTTTAACTGGCGTTATTTTAGCACCCAGCCCTTCCATCGATTTATGGTAGTTACGAAATGGGATAAATATTTCAGTAAACCCATGTTGCGCCGCTTCTTTAACACGGGGTACACCACTGTCGATTGGACGCACATCACCGTTTAAACTTAGCTCCCCCATAATACAGGTGGTTCGAGGTACAACAAACTCGTTCAAACTACTTAAAAGTGCAGTAACAAGCGCTAAATCAATACAGGTTTCTGATTCATCAATTTTTAGACCACCCACAATATTAAAAAACGTATCGTGAAATATTTTAGTTTTAGTGTGTTTACGTAAAATACCAGTGAGCATTTTAATCCGGTTCATATTTAAACCAACACATACTCGCTGTGGAAATTCTGCTTCTGTTTCAGTGGTTAAACATTGAATTTCGAGTAGTAAATTACGATTACCTTTACGAATACAGGTAATCGTCGACCCCGGTGATTCAGTGGTTGAACCGGATAAGAAAATTTCGCTGGGGTTATCCACACTGAGCATACCGCGTTCACACATTTTAAAAATGCCCACAGTATCTATATCACCAAAGCGATTTTTATTAGCACGCAGCGTACGCACTTGACCATCGTTGGTATCAATATGTAACAGTGCATCAACAATATGCACTAATGTTTGCGGGCCAGCTATTTCATTATTTTTATTTACGTGAGCAATAATGAACATAGTGACATCGTTTTGCTTACAATATTGGGTTAGCGCTTGAGCGGCACTTTTTACTTGCGAGGGTGAGCCAGGGCTACCATTAGCGGTGTCGGTGACCACGGCTTGAATAGAGTCGATAACGGCAAACTTAATTTTGTTTTTATCCAGCTCTTCAATAATGGTTTCAACACTGGTTTCAGAAAGTAAATAGAGCTCATCTTCGTTATAGTTAAGTTTTAAACGGTTTACTCGGTTTTTAAACTGCGACAAAGACTCCTCAGCAGTACAATAAAGCGATGGCATGCGCTGAGACATTCTTGCCACTAAATCCGATAGTAGCGTGGTTTTACCCGCCCCCGGATCGCCAGAAATAATATTAACCGAGCCGGTGGTTACACCGCCGCTTAGTACACGGTCAAGTTCGCCAATTTCAGTAAGCTGTTTTTCTGCCTCTGAGGTTGCTACTTCATTAATTTTTTTAGAGCCACCGCCAATACCACCGGCGTAGCCACCGACACTTGCACGAGCTGCTACTTTTTTGCTTTGCCCTGCAGAAGGTTTAAACTCTGCTAATGTGTTCCACGCACCGCAGCGACACTGACCTTGCCAGCGTTGATAGTTCATGCCACATTCTGTACAAACAAACTCTACTTTTGCCGCTTTAGCCATTTAAAACCTTACCTACTATTCTTTATTTTGAAATATTGACTGTTAAGCGCTTATTTTGCCATTGCTGGCTTTACCTTAGCAACAACGCCTTGTGGAATAGCGCATTTAGTATCACACTCACACTATACTGATGTAGTTTCATTTAACCTGCTTTAGGGCATGCTTCTTGCTTTAAAAAGCTTATAAAAACATGCCAATTAATTGGCTCATAACGAATAACAATAAACACAAAGTATAGTTACGCATAATATCGTGGTCGCATTTAACTACTTTTCGATATTAGATTTATTTAATTCTCTAATAAATGATTGCAACAGTATACCTACTTTTAAATTAGACGGTGATGATTTATAAATGGCTGAAGACGTATTGCTCAAGCATGAAGCGCTTGTAAATGAATTAAAACAGTATTTGGGAAATGCTAAGTTTGATCTCATTTTCAAGTCAAAAACCGCCGAGTTAAGCAAACCCGAGCAGTTTTTAATAAAAATGGAAATGTCGCGTTTATCTCAGCCGATAGACCGCTTTATTGATCTGCGTGGCTCAGTAACCGGCCAAGTAAAACCATATGAGCATAACGGTAAACAACACTTTATGGATGACACCGCCATTGAAGTATTCGAAGCAGCAATAAAACAACATAAAGGCTACACCCTTGCCGTGTACGAAGCGGTGATGAATACCGAAAATAATTATCGTGTATTACAGCAAAAATCAACGACCACCCCAGCTAAAATAATTGAACCATTACCCGAACTACCCACCGATGTAATTAAGTTTGCGGCTTATGAAAGTCGTAGCGAAGAGCGAATGAATTACTCAATTAAAATTACTATTGAGTACGATGAGCAAACAAAAATTGAAGCAAGTACTTCTGATATTTCACTCAGTGGCTGTAAAATTAAGTTGGCATCCCGCTATAACTTAAAAAAAGGTCAGCTTATTGTTATGCACTTAGTTGGCCTTGAACAAGATTTTGAGCTTGGGTTAAAAAATGGGATTGAATACGAAGTGGTTGCGATAGAAAACACCTCGGATGAATTTAATCATATTCGCTTAAAACGCACATTTAAAGAAAACAACACCGCGTTTGACCATTTTTTAAAAAGCTTTATTCACGGCAATAAACGCCGCTACAAAGTGAACTTAGATAACACCCTCGATGCAGTTATTTCTAAAGGATACGAGCAATATTACATTCCTAGGGTCAATTCGCTATACGTTTTTATAAGTCAAAAAAACGGTGTTTATTATCCAAGCTTAAGTTTAACTACAGAAAACAGCCTGTTTATTCAGCGTTACTTTACCGATGAGCGCAAAGTATCTTGCCTATACAGTGTGTTAAACCATAAGCGTATTCGTAACTTGGCACTAAAACCTGTTGCTGTAAAAGAGGAATATTTATATACCTTTACCCATGTCTCTGCAGGAAAAATTTACTACTATTCAGCCACTCGTTCAGAGCTTGAGCAACATGCACAATTAAAAGCGTTATTTTTTGGTTTTGGTAGCCGAAGAGACAGTTGGCGCTGCTTTAAATTACAATTGATGCCAAGCCATACTGAAGATGCTTATATTCCTTTATCTTTACCTAACTCTTTGGGTAAAGATATTGAGAAACTTAATAAACCGCCTTCACCACGTGTTGAAGGCGCCATAAAAGACGTAAAATATTTAATGCTACTTACTCAAGTAGGTAATAAGCATGAACAACAGCATTATCAACAGTATGAATTTGATAAAGCCTTGGCCAATAAATTGAAATTGTTTGGCCACAGTAAGCATGCATCACCGCCGGAGCTAAATACCGTGCCGTTAGAGTACGTGAACCTTCGTTCTAATAAGCGTTACCTTTATAAAACCAGCGTCGTTATTAACACCCGTGACTCAGTGCTGCATGGCCATACTCGGGACTTTTCAGTCTTTGGTTTGCAACTAGAGTGCAATCAAGAAGTAAACTTTAAAAAAGGCGATATCGTGTCGCTGTCATTCCCCGATTTACAAAAAATCACCAAAAGTTATTCATTAAGCCTTATTCAATATGAAGTAATGGCGGTGAGTAAATCGTTAACCACGATTAATTTAAAAGCACACGTAGAGAAAAAGTCGCCTCATACTGGGGTCGATTTTTTTACTCTTTTAATTGACAGCAATAAACAAAAATTAAAAATAGCAGAAGAGTCACCTAAAGTACCTGGGCTTTCTACAGCACTTAGAAATATGGTAACCAAAACACTTTGCCAGTTCCCAATATATTTACATAAATCAATGGCTCACTTTGAAATTGGCGCCATGGGATTTGGTTTATATCCAAGCCCTCTGCATGTTATTTTACAAAATTTTTCACTGCTAAATACTAAAACAGACTTATCAAATATTATTACTAAAGCGCACATTGCTGATGTGATCACCCCGAATATTAAAGAGCGCTCTCGCCAAGACTCGCCATTAGAATTTAGTTTGGTGATTAACTTCGATCCTAAAAAAGAAAATATAGCCGATGCAATTACCAGTCAGTGTATTTTAGGCACCGACTGCAGCGAGTTTAAACAGCAAGTAAGTAAAGGGCTGAAGTCTGAGCTGGTTTTTATAATGCGTTTATATATTTCACGTACTGGTCGACTAGATACTGACTACTTAGCAAATGAGCTAAAATACGTTAGCCAATACGCAATTCACAAGGCTAAAGACTTAGAGGATGCCTTGTGGTCAGTATCGGGAGTTGGCGATATTATTGATGTAAGTGACGAAGCCCTTGTACATTTATCGCTCAACAAACAACAGGTTGAGCAAATGTCTAGGCGAAAACTAATTTGGTTAAACCGTTTACGTTAACCCTGTGATGGATTTAGCGGAACCGCCAACATATACAGCAATTGTAATAACGAGCCTTGGCAAATAGCCGCTTGGGCTTGTTCAACTACTTTAGGTTTGCCATGCACAGCAACGCCTAATCCTGCTTGAGCCATCATTTTTAAATCATTTGCGCCATCACCAATGGCAACTGTTTGCGTTTTTTCAAGGCCTAGTTTTTGTTGAAGCGATTCTAAAATAACCGCTTTTTGCTCAGCATCAACAATGCCTCCTAACACCTTACCGGTCAGTTTGTCGTCTTTAAATTCCAGCACATTGGCATGGACTTCATCTAAATTAATTAACTCTTGTACACGCTCTGCAAACGGCACAAATCCGCCTGATGCAATGGCTAAATACCATTGGTGGTGCTTTAAAATTTGGCACAACGCTTTAATACCTGGCATTAAAGGCAGTGCACTTTTAAGATCATCAATTAAGCACTTTTCAATGCCTTCAAGCTTGGCAACGCGTTGGTTTAAACTCTCACTAAAATCAAGCTTGCCTGCCATTGCCTGCGCGGTCACGCTGGCAACCTCGTCATATACATTAGCTAAACGCGCAATTTCATCAATGCACTCAATAGTAATGGCTGTTGAATCCATATCCATTACCAATAATCCTGGTTTTTTTAAATCAGGGGGATTGGTTACTTGCACTAACTGACACGTCAAGGTATTTGCAAAAGTTTGAAGTTCAAGTGGGTTTATTGCCTGCTCTGTATTTTCTATATAAAAACATAATGCCGGAGATAACCCTAAATCTGGCTGGTATTGGCACATTGCTGTCACATTTTGCTGATGAGTGGCAAAAAATTCAATCATGCTATTGATATGCGCCATACTAAAATCGCCTGCAAATGCGATACTAAAAAGCCCTCGTTCTCTGCTTGGAATTGTATTTAAAGGTGCAAATACGCCCTTTTGATAGCTGAACCATTTATTTAGGGTAAGTTGTGATAATGGTTGCTCAGCGCTGTGCTGTGCCATGTTCGCGTTCGACATGGGATCTCCGTTTATATTTCCTGACATTTAGCGCATTGATGATAAGGATATAAGATACAAAATTCGCCATCAGGGTGGATTTAAGGTTATAGTGTAGTTGTAACATCAAATCAAAATGCTGTCAGCAGCATATACGGTGACTATGAAAAATAACCATCTTAAAAATCCACTTACAGCCTCGCAAAAAAAGCGTTTAGTCCGTTTGCTATTGGCCGCTGGCTGCTTTGTATTATTAAGCTGGGTGGGTATAAATAGTAGCTTTCAAAGTCATCAACTGCTTTACGATAATGCCAATAGCGCAGCTAAATCTCTCACTCAGTTTATGGCACTGAATGCTAAAAATCCGCTGATAGAAAAAAACAAATCGCAACTGACCACCTTATGCAACAATATCAGTAAAGATGAATTTGTACTCTCGGCCACTATTTATGACAAACAAGGTGTGGTACTTGCGAGCAGCGATAATTGGCAATCGCATCATGTGTATGGCTTATTACCTGACTCATCACCGGGTATTAGTAAGTTAAAAACGCCTTTTGTTGAGCAAGTTATTTCAGACGACAACCGCCCGATTGGCTTTGTATCTATTACCTATTTAACCCGTGCTGCGGTATCGGCTAGCCATAATCATTTTCATGATTTAGGTCGCCAAGTGCTACTTATGTTAGTGATTGCCTGTATTTTTACTTGGCAATTAGGCCGAGGATTAAAGCGCTGGCAAGTAAATCGTTATATACAAAAAACCTCTGAGCATGAATCATAAAGCTGCTCAGCTAATTGAAATTTATCGCTATTTGGTTTTAAACCATAAAGCGCATCAAATACGTTAGGAATATGCAATGGGGTATTTACCTCCCCTTGATAGCCACTTAGCGGCATTGAAGGTGAGTCAGTTTCAAGCACTAAATGCTGCGGCTCAAGCTTTGCTATAACTGCACGTGTTTTAGCTGCACGCTCGTAAGTTATAACCCCACCGACTCCAAGTTTAAAACCCTGCTTTATATAATAGTGCGCTTGTTGAATTGAGCCTGAAAAAGCATGGAGCACACCGCCGTTTTTTGGCCTACAACGCTTAAACGACTGCGCAATTAAATCATGGCTTTGCCTGTGATGAACAATTAGCGGTAAATCAAGCTCATTAGCAAGCGCTATTTGCTGCTCAAACAAAAAGGTTTGTTTTTCAAGATTGGAAATACTGCGATCGAGCCCGCACTCACCAATAGCCACCAGCTGTGTTTTATTTGCTTTAGCAAAATTAAATAATGACTCTAAATGTGATTGTTGGTGTTGCTCTAAAAAATAAGGATGCAGCCCTGCCGCTATGCTGACTTGTGGGTAGGTTGCTTTAAACTCTAGTAGGTTTTGAGATTGCGCCAAGCTAATACCTGGCACAATAAATTGGCTAACGCCCTTTGCTACACAGGCATTAATAAGTGATTCGCGGTTTGCATCAAACTCACTAAAATCAAGATGGCAATGCGAGTCTATAAACTTCAAAAAACTAGCCCACTACGGATTTAAGCGCGTTATTTGCCAGCTATTATCGGCCTGACGCTGATACATAAAGCGATCATGTAGACGATGAGCTCCGCCTTGCCAAAACTCGATTTTTTGCGGCACAACACAATATCCGCCCCAAAAATCAGGGAGTGGTATTTCACCTTTGGCAAACTTGTTTTTCATATTGGCAAAGGTTTCCATTAACACTTTGCGCGACGACACCGGGCGGCTTTGTTGCGACGCCCAAGCGGCTAATTGACTTTCTTTTGGACGTGATAAAAAGTACTTAGCCACGGCAGACGTTGGAAGCGGCTGCGCCTCACCATATACAATTACTTGGCGCTCCATGTGGTGCCATGGAAAGTGCAAGGAAATTTTATTATTGCCTTTAAGCTCTTGTGCTTTTCGTGAACCGGTATTAGTAAAAAACACAAAACCGTTATCATCTAAATGCTTTAGCAGCACAATACGCTGTGAAGGCTGACCGGTGTCATCAACCGTAGCGACCACCATTGCTGTAGGGTCGGGCAAGTTACTAGCAACAGCGTGCTCAAGCCAGGTTTCAAACTGCTTAAACGGATCATCAAGCAAGTTGTCTTCACTGAGCGCATCTTGCAGGTATTCACGACGAATATCTTCGAGTTTCATATCAAATCCTTCTAAAGAGCTATCAGCTATCAGCTATCAGCTATCAGCTATCAGCTATCAGCTATCAGCTATCAGCTATCAGCTATCAGCTATCAGCTATCAGCTATCAGCTACAAAATTGGTGAACATACCGAACAGTGTCAATATAAATCTAACACCTAAACCTAAAATTATCTGTAAGTCTAGGAGTGCTAGCAAGGCGGTAAAACTATTTATGCATAGGAGCATACGGTTTGTATGTGACTTAGGCTAAATAGTTTTACCAACGCAGCTAAAGCGAACTACACGCAGCAGACGTTCACCTAAGTAGTTTAGTCTAAGATAAGGCGGACACTCCGACTTATCCCTATGAGCATACGTAGTTGTATGTGATTAGGGCCAACTATTTAGTGCCAAGCTTCGCATCTGCAAGTGTAGAAGTGCTGACAAGGCGAAGTGCTTTTTTATGCCAAGGAGCATACGTTTTTGTATGTGACTTAGGCTAAAAAAGCACGACAACGCAGTCAAAGCGAACTACACGTAGCAGATTACATT
Source organism: Pseudoalteromonas sp. MQS005 (assembly GCF_001661605.1). Lineage (NCBI taxonomy): Bacteria > Pseudomonadati > Pseudomonadota > Gammaproteobacteria > Alteromonadales > Pseudoalteromonadaceae > Pseudoalteromonas > Pseudoalteromonas sp. MQS005. The sequence goes on from NZ_LYRQ01000036.1 coordinate 18,934, forward strand.
TGCTCCATGACTTCGATGCCTAACAGATCTAAACCCGTTTTCAGCGTATCTGCCACTAAATTACACAACACTAAACGGCTATCACGAACACTTGGCTCTACGCCCTCTTTAAGTACTGGGCAAGCTTCATAGAATGTCATGTATAAACTAGCTAGTTCGTATAAATAACCACATAATACGTGCGGTGTGGCTTCATTGATCATCAGATCAAGAACTTCTTCTAACTGTAATAATTTAAGCGCGAGGGTTTTCTCTTGCGGCTCAATAATACTTACATTGGCTTTTAAGCTTGCAGCATCAACGCCAGACTTACGGAAAATACTGCGAACACGCGTATAAGCATATTGTAAGTAAGGGGCTGTTGCGCCTTCAAAGCTTAGCATGCTGTCCCAGTTGAAGATGTAATCGCTGGTACGATGCTTGGAAAGGTCAGCATATTTAACTGCGCCAATACCCACTTTACGTGCAATTTCACTACGGTCTTCGTCAGATAAATCTGATTCACGCTCAGCCAATTTAGCTGCTGCGCGAGTAATTGACTCTTCAAGTAAATCAGCTAATTTAACCGTGCCGCCTGTACGGGTTTTAAATGGTTTACCATCAGCGCCCATCATGGTGCCAAATGGACAAAACTCGTAACTAGTTTCATCACGTAATAAACCGGCTTTACGTGCAGTTAACTCTACTTGATTAAAGTGAAGACTCTGGCGCGCATCAACAAAGATTAAAATACGCTCAGCGCCTAGCTTGTTTGAGCGATAATCACACGCTGCTAAATCAGTGGTTGCATATAAGAAGCCGCCACCTGATTTTTGTACGATAAATGCTGAAGGTTCACCGTCTTTATTTGCCAGCTCATCTAAAAATACCACTTGTGCGCCTTGCGACTCTACTGCGATATTTTTATCTTTTAATAAGCTAATAATATCGTTAAGTTCACTGTTATAAGCACTTTCAGCCATAATGTCGGCAGGTGTTAGTGTTACATTTAAACGCTTGTATACTTCTTCAGAATGCTTAACTGAAGTGGCAATAAATAGTTTCCACAGTTTTTCACAATGTGCGTCGCCACCTTGTAGTTTAACTACGTAGTTACGCGCTTTATCGGCAAAGCCTTCTTCGTCATCAAAACGCTTTTTCGCATCGCGGTAAAAGGTTTCTAAATCAGCAAGCGCAACAGTATCTAAATCAACACCTTGGTTAATTTGATCTTCTAAATGCGCAATTAGCATACCAAACTGTGTGCCCCAATCACCCATGTGATTTTGACGAACAACGGTATCGCCTCTAAATTCAAGCGCACGTACTACGGCATCACCAATAATAGTTGAGCGTAAGTGACCTACGTGCATTTCTTTTGCAAGGTTAGGCGATGAGTAATCAACCACTACTTTTTGTGGTTTGGCGTGCTCATTTACGGCAAGTTTTGCGTGGTTATTAGCAGCTTGTACGCTTTGAGCTAAAAACTCCGGCTTTAAGTGAATATTAATAAAACCAGGGCCAGCAATTTCCGTTTTTTCGGCAATGTCGCTTACATCTAACTGATCAATAATTTTTTGCGCCAATTCACGCGGGTTACTTTTCATTTTTTTAGCTGCGCCCATCGCGCCATTAATTTGGTAATCACCAAACTGTGGGCGAGTGCTTTGGGTAACCGCTGGGTTAGTATCTTCTGGTAGGCCTGCGGCGGTCATAGCGGCAATGGCTTTTTCTACTAAAATAGTACGAATATTCATAATATTATTTACCTTTATAAGCCCGCCAAAGCAGGCTTTGTGTTAATTCTAGAGGCTAAGTGCTAGTTTTCACGCGTGTGATTAAATGTCACTTCAGGGTAACGCTCTGTCGACAAGTTAAGATTTACACGACTCGGCGCGATGTAAGTTAAATTATCGCCACCATCAAGTGCTAAGTTGCTTTCGCACTTACGTTTAAATTCTTCAAACTTTTTAACATCATCACAGCTAACCCAACGGGCTGTATTTACATTCACGCTTTCGTAAATTGCATCAACGTTATATTCAGCTTTTAAACGCGCTACCACCACGTCAAACTGCAACACACCTACCGCACCTACAATTAAGTCATTATTAATTAATGGTCTGAATACTTGTACTGCGCCCTCTTCTGAAAGCTGTACCAGTCCTTTTAATAGCTGTTTTTGTTTTAATGGATCGCGCAGACGAATACGGCGGAATAATTCAGGGGCGAAGTTTGGAATACCGCTGAACTTAATTTTTTCGCCTTGGGTAAAGGTATCACCAATTTGAATCGTACCGTGGTTATGTAAGCCAATAATATCACCAGCGTAAGCATCAGCCGCACGCTCACGATCGCCCGCCATAAAGGTTACCGCATCAGAAATACTCACTTGTTTACCTATACGCACATGATTCATTTTCATGCCTTGGCTGTATTTACCCGATACAATACGCATAAAGGCAATACGGTCACGGTGTTTTGGATCCATGTTGGCCTGAATTTTAAATACAAACCCAGTGAAGTTTTCTTCTGTGGCTACAACTTGGCGGTCTTCTGTTTCACGAGGTAAAGGCGTTGGCGCCCATTCAGTCAGTCCATCTAGAACATGATCTACACCAAAGTTACCAAGTGCAGTACCAAAGTATACAGGCGATAACTCACCCGCTAAGAACAGATCTAAATCAAACTCGTGTGATGCACCAATAACCAGCTCTAACTCGTCACGTAACTGGGCTGCAAGTTCATCACCAATCGCTTGGTCAAGCTCTGGGTTATCAAGTCCTTTAATGCTACGCACTTCTTGAATAGTATGGCCTTGACCTGTTTTGTATAAAATAGTTTCTTCGTTATGGATATGGTAAACACCTTTAAATTCTTTACCACAGCCAATTGGCCACGTAATAGGTGCACAAGCAATATTTAGCTCTGTTTCTACTTCGTCGAGTAGTTCCATTGGGTCGCGAATATCACGGTCACATTTATTCATAAAGGTAACAATCGGCGTGGTGCGCAGGCGTGTTACTTCCATTAACTTACGGGTACGTTCTTCTACACCTTTGGCGGCATCTATCACCATTAAACACGAATCTACCGCGGTTAATGTACGGTAAGTATCTTCAGAGAAGTCTTCGTGTCCTGGGGTATCAAGTAAATTAACTAACGCATTGTTATATGGAAATTGCATTACTGAGGTAGTCACAGAAATACCACGCTCTTTTTCCATTTCCATCCAATCAGACTTAGCATGCTGATTAGAGCCACGGCCTTTTACTGTTCCGGCTTTTTGAATTGCTTGTCCGAATAACAATACTTTTTCTGTGATAGTGGTTTTACCCGCATCCGGATGCGAGATGATCGCAAAGGTACGGCGTTTATTAATTTCGCTAAGGAGATTTTGGTCTGCCATTAAAAAGGTTCTTTTAGTTGATATACGGATGTATTTGTATTTTAGTATGCTGAGCTTTCAAGGCTAAAAACAAGCAAACCTAGAAAGCGCAACATACCCCAACAAGAACCCAAATTAGCTCTTGTGACGCTATCCGTTAAGTTAATCGTAATTGAAGACTATTTTCGCTGATCTTGGCTTTATAAACAATCAATGGTTGGTTATTAACGGATCTTTTTTAAGTTTGGTGTTTTCAGCGATTATTAACAATAACGCTATAAATTGCCCACTAACTTAACACCAAGCTTGAGTAATGGTTCTGTAAATCATATTATTGTTCGATTACATGGAGGATTTGATGTTGGGTAATGAAAACCAGTAAGCTAAGTATTCGATTATTATGGTATATAACTCCACTGGTTATACTGCCGTTGTTATTTTTAGGTGGGTTTACGCTCACTAATGTAACTAACTCTACGCAAAAACAAGCTGACTTGATAATGAGTCGCTTTGTAGAGCAACAACAGCAAAAAGTATTCAACTATATAGACTCTTTTCATGCAACGGCTAAGTTACTCTCTGCCTCACCGGTACTAAGTGACTTTTTAGCTAAAGATTTATTTGAAGACGCCAGCTATACCTATCGCCTTGGCGCGTTAATGGATGTATTTGCCAGTTACAGTGAAGCCTACCCTGATATTATTAGTATTAATTTAGTCTCAAAAACCGGTGAAAGTGATGCCTATTACTCCAGTAATTTAACTGTCGCGCCAAAGTCTTATCCGTTTTTTGACCAAGTCATACAAAGCAATTTAAGCCAGCAGCAGTTTATGGTGCAAAAAGAAGATGGCACCACCAACTTATATTTTGTGCAACGCATATACAGCGTTGACTACTATTTAAAACGCCCACAACAACTTGGTTTTATTGTCCTTAAGGTCGACCCTTCAATTTTAAACACCAGTATTTTAGAAGCCCCTTATAACAACACCTTAAATTTACTGCTCGCCAATGATGGTAAAATTTTATTTAGCTCTGATTACAAAATGCGTGGCCACTATGTTAGTGAGTATGAACTTAATAAAATTAATGACCTAGCTGATATTGGCAGCTTATCAACCATTGAGCTTTCGAGCGTTGATAAAATAGAACGATTGATTTTCGCAGCCCAAATGAGTGGCGGCTACTATTATGTGTCGACCATTCCTAAAGCGGTACTGTATCAATCAGGTAAGGCAATTAGTGTCATCACAGGGTTAATTGTAATTATTTCTGTGATCACCCTACCGATCTTAATTTTTATTGTGGTGCGCAATTTACTGCTTAACCCAATTGAATTACTAGGTGAAGCAAGTCATCGCGTTGGTGATGGCGACCTCTCAGTAACACTGCCTGCTTATACAACCGATGAGGTAGGCATACTGTTTAACGACTTTAATCACATGATTAACCAAATTAAGCACTATCAAGAGCAGCTAGAAGAATATAAGCATCACTTAGAAGACAAAGTAGAGAGCCGTACTAAGGCACTTGAATCAATGAATAGCAAGCTTGAAACAGCCATCGCTCAAGCAGAGCAAGCAAACCAGCTTAAGAGCCGTTTTTTAGCCAATATGAGTCATGAAATTCGCACTCCGCTCACTGCTATTATGGGTTTTACCGAGCAACTACTGCATAGCGATAAGAAAACAAACGATAAACATCATTTAGGCACTATTCTTCGTAATTCAAAACATTTATTAGAGCTTATTAATAACATCCTCGATTTATCAAAAATTGAAGCCGAAAAACTCGCTGTTGAGCAAACACCATTAAATGTTGTGCAGCTTATTCATGATGTTGAATCAATCATTAAACCTTTAGCACAAGAGAAACAGCTTTCATTTACAATTAATTATTCGCTACCATTACCACATACCATAAATAGTGACGTTACTCGTTTAAAACAAATACTGATTAATATTGCCAGTAACGCAGTTAAATTTACTGAGCAAGGCCAAGTAACAATTACAGCAAAGTTTCAAGCACCAAAAATTCTTACATTTATAGTTGAAGACACCGGTATAGGCATGTCGGCAAACCAAATAAGTCGATTATTTACGCCATTTGAACAAGCTGATGCCACAACCACACGCCGATTTGGTGGTACAGGATTAGGGCTATGTATTTCAAAAAACTTGGCTCAGCTGCTCGGTGGCGATGTCAGCGTCACCAGTGAAGTGGGTGTGGGTAGTTGCTTTACTATCGATATAGATTGCCATTTAGGTAATGGGCTTAGTAGTAACCTGCTTTTGACTGAACACTCTCAGCTATCACCCGAAAAAGACCCGCAACTTTCTTTTGCAACCAATAACTTTGATGCGCATATTTTAGTGGCAGAAGATAACCCCGATAATCAGTTGCTGATAAAATTACTCCTTCAAACATGGGGGTTAGAGCCTGATATAGCCAATAATGGCGCACAAGCAGTAGAAATGGCACTAGTGAACGACTACCAGCTTATAATCATGGATATGCAAATGCCGGTTATGGGCGGCTTAGAAGCAACTAAAATGCTCAGAGATGCCGCCTACGATGGCCCAATTATCGCCCTAACCGCTAATGTCATGAACCATGATATAGATACTTACCTTGAAGCAGGCTGTAACAAAGCGCTTGGTAAACCCATTGATAAAGACGCACTAGAAAATGTATTAGTCAGCTATTTACACCTTGAACGCGATAATCAAAATAAGTGGGATAGCTTATTAAAAAGTGAGAAATTTCAGCAAATAAATGCTAATTATTTGGCAAGTTTACCTGATTACTTAAAGCAGATAAAAACCCTTTATAACAACCAAGATTGCGAAACACTACGCGCACTTGCCCACAGTATTAAGGGCAGTGCCGGTTGTTTTAACTTTGATGATATTTACCATAGCGCATCAGCGCTTGAGCAAAGTTTAAAAGGCAATGATATGACTCAAAGAGAAAAACGCGTTGTAGAACTCATTACAGCAATAGAACAAGCCATCGCTAATAAGTAATCATTAAAAATTTAAACCCAGTGCCATGCCCATTAAAATCGCATCTTCAAAGCCATTTTTATTTGGCGCATCGCTGGGGTAATAATTTTTACGTACTGACATTTCAATAAAGCCCGCACGCTCATACAAAGCAATCGCCCGCGTATTAGACTCTCTCACTTCTAAAAATAAGTTTTCGGCACTGTGTTGCTCGCCGTACGCTATAAACTGCGTTAATAACTGCTTAGCAAATCCTTGTCCCTGAAAGCTCGGGGCAACACAAATATCCATTAAGGTAAAATCGGGCCCTGCTTTTTCACCAATGTAAAAGCCTATCATTTGCTCGTCTTTGAACGCAGCTAAATTGAAATAGCGACCCTGCAAACACGACTGCATTGTTTTTAACGTCCAAGGGTGTGTATGACAGGCATTTTCAATGGCCATCAGCTCATTGATATTCTCATCGGTAACCGACTTAAAGTGTATCAAGGTGTTCACTCATTAAAGCCCATAACGCACGTTTTTGCGCACAGGTTAGGTTAGAATCAGGCAGGCCTAATTGTTGCTCACTAAACTCAATGGTTGATGATTTAACAATTGAGTTTATTGTTACAGGTGCAAAGGCACGCTCAATATCATCTTTTAATGTATCACAGAGTATTAACGATGAAGTCGCTGACAACTCAGCTTGAGCTGGGCGAAAGTGTTGATTAAGTTCAAGCTTTTCTATACCAAAAACAGATGCGTAACGTGAATGCATAACAACTCGATGGATTAGTAAGATGAATAATATAGGAAGTAATCAAAACGATGTAAAGAAGAAATGGCAGGGGCGGAGAGATTCGAACTCCCAACCGTCGGTTTTGGAGACCGCTGTTCTACCAATTGGAACTACGCCCCTGCAATGACGATGAATTATAAAGACCTTTTGACAAAGGTAAAGTAAAAAATCAACTTTTTGGTTTGTTTGCTTTTTAAATAAACAAAACGGCGAATTAGCATGCTAATTTATGATTTTTCACTTTTTAACAACCACTCTCACTAGCTTATACTGTCTTAGCTCACACAGTGTAAAACTAAAATAGATACTCTGACTTCAAATTAGCCATAGAGTAATTACCAGTAAACACTTAAACTTTAATTACTTTTAACTTCTTCAGCTCTTCTGTAATATTTAAAAGTGTTAGTGGCTTAGGTAAAACCGCATTCGCGCCGCACGAAATTAAGCGTTCAGCTTCACTGCCAACCGTGGCAGCTGTTACACCAATAATAGGATTAGCAAAGCCTTGCTCACGAAGTTTAGTAGTTAGTTCGTAGCCATCACAATTTGGCATCATGATATCTGTAATGACTAAATCAAAATCGCCTGTGCCTGCCTGATTTAAACCAATAATACCATCCTCTGCCTCAGTCACTATCGCGCCATTTTGGCTAAGGATCTTACTAGCTACCATGCGCAAAATTGGTGTATCTTCGACTAATAGTATTTTTAGGTTTTGTAGTAATTCGAAATCATCTGTTAATAATGAAGTTGCATCATCCTCATCAACACTATGTAAAACAAAGGTAAGCTCAAAATTAGCGCCACCGTTTTTGCTACTAATATAGTTTAAATCCCCCTCTACCAAAGTGTTAGCTATTTGCTTGCAGATATTAAGCCCAAGTCCAGTGCCTTCACTCAATGTCTCGCCACGCTCAAATGCATTAAACATCTTATCTCGAAACTTAGCATCTATACCTTTACCATCATCAATAACATTAATACGATAATGGGTTTTATCATGACTTAAAGATTCGGTTGATTTAATTACAGTGACTGTGCTGCCACCACTATGTAATATGGCATTCTTAATTAAGTTCTGAATAATTTGGAAGATAGCTTTAGTGGAGCCTATATGATGCTCTGTAACTGCTCTTTTTGCTGAGAAGTTAATAATAAAATTATACTTTTCGGCTAAAGGCTTTACTCCTTCAATCGCCCGTTCAACAGTATCATGAACCGATATAGTTTCATTATTTTTGTACATGCCTAACGAAGTACTATTAGAGGACGTCTTCATATCATCTAATACACACAGTAAGTGACTTGATAACCGCTGCACCTCTAAAATATTTTTCGAACAGTTTTGTTCAAGCTCAATATCTATCAGCATTTTTATGGTTGCAGCGGGTGTTCGCAACTCATGCCCAATGACCCCGTATATTCGTTCGTTGGTATCTAATTGCGATTGAGTTTTATCGACTAGGGCTTGATAACTATTAAGAAAATAATAAACTAAGATGGAAAGAACGATACTGCTAAACACAATGCGCACCACTATCGCTGTGGTTTGGGGCTCAGCATTGGCAAGTAACATTAATGGCGCAATATTTAAGATGCAAATGCAGATAATACGCGTTTTGCTCTTTAAGACGAGCACTAATACTACCACAAAAAGCGGCGCTAGACTTACCGGGATAACGCCATTAACCAAAATAAGAAAAGGAAAAGCCAACGTAATCAAAATAGCCAATAGCGTTAATAAGCGTTGTCGAATTTTTTTAAAGGCAATAGCGCTTAATGTGCATAACTCCCACACACCAATTATCACTAGTGATAATATATTATTCTGCAGCTCAAGTATAAGTAAGCTAGTTGCAGTTAACAATCCACCCACACACAATAACCAAAGGATGAAAAGTTGCATTTGCTCTTCGAACCTATTAACCGTTGATGTATCAGTTATCACAAAAAACCTCACTACCCTTATATCAAGTTATGCTTCAATAAATAGCTATAGGAGACGTAGGATGGTATTTAACAATTTCCTCCTCCAATAAACAGCGTATTTTTGCTTGCTTGTCCATGTTATCAATATGGAGCTCTAAGCATTACAGTAGAAAAGCAAAGCATTAATAAAACGCTTTTATTCTTACCTGTGTTAACACATTCATTTTATTAATTTGTAGCTAGTTTCAGCGAAAGGGCTTACATCGTATACTGCAAATAAGGATAAAATTATGATCTCATACCTGAGTTGTTTGTTTTCATTTATATTATAGATACGTTTTCAAATTTAGCCGTACTTTTTACAGTGTCTACAAAGCGCAGCGCTACAAGGACAGTTTACCGAGCTTATTCAATGCCATTAAGGTTTTGATTGATATTCTTATGCACCCTACTGTGTCATTGTATTAATAAAGTTCTGCTTGGTGGTTTTAAATTAGGTGGGTTTATAATTGGGCGATGGTTAAAAAATTAATCTCCATATAAAAAAGCAAGCCATTAATAAAATAATGGCTTGCAGCATAGGATTATTCCCACTCGATAGTGGCAGGTGGTTTTCCTGAAATATCGTAAACAACGCGTGAGATACCGTCGATTTCGTTAATGATACGGTTAGAAACCACACCTAAAAACTCATACGGTAAATGTGACCAACGCGCAGTCATAAAGTCGATGGTTTCTACACAACGAAGTGAAACAACCCAATCATACTTACGTGCATCGCCCATAACCCCTACCGACTTAACCGGTAAGAATACAGTAAACGCTTGGCTTACTTTATGATAAAGCTCTGCTTTGTGAAGCTCTTCAATGAAGATAGCATCCGCGCGGCGAAGTAAGTCACAGTACTCTTTTTTGATTTCGCCAAGTACACGCACACCTAAACCTGGCCCTGGGAATGGGTGACGGTAAAGCATGTCGTACGGTAAACCTAGCTCTAAACCAATTTTACGTACTTCATCCTTAAATAACTCACGTAATGGCTCTACTAAGCCCATTTGCATGTCATCTGGTAGGCCGCCCACATTATGGTGCGATTTAATCACGTGTGCTTTACCAGTCGCTGATGCCGCTGATTCGATTACGTCAGGGTAAATTGTACCTTGACCTAACCATTTCGCGTTTTTAAGCTTTTTAGCTTGCTCATCAAATACATTAATAAACGTGTGGCCAATAGCTTTACGCTTATCTTCTGGGTCTGATTTACCTGCCAAGTCATTTAAAAATTGATCTTCGGCATCTACTTTAACAATGTTTAAACCAAACTTATTGCCAAACATATCCATAACTTGCTGGCCTTCGTTTAAACGAAGTAAACCGTTATCAACAAATACACAGGTTAGGCGCTCACCAATAGCACGGTGAATAAGCATAGCCACAACCGATGAATCTACACCTCCTGATAAGCCTAAAATAACTTCGTCGTCACCTACAGTTTCTTTGATACGCTCAATGGCGTCATCAATGATTTTTGCTGGCGTCCATAATTTTTCACAACCACAAATATCAATAGCAAAACGCTCTAGTAAACGTTGACCTTGATGTGTGTGCGTTACTTCTGGGTGAAATTGTACACCGTAAAAGCGTTTTTCTTCGTTAGACATCGCAGCATGCGGGCAGGTAGATGTTTTAGCTGTGGTTTTAAACGTATCTGGAATTTCCATTACTTTATCACCGTGGCTCATCCACACATCTAGTACGCCATTGCCGCCATCAGTAATATGATCTTCAATGGCATCAAATAATGCACAGTTACCCACTTTTTCAACTTGTGCGTAACCAAATTCTTTTTTATCTGAGCTATGTACACGGCCGCCAAGCTGCGTTGCCATAGTTTGCATACCGTAACAAATACCAAGTACTGGAACGCCTGCATTAAATACATACTCAGGAGCACGCGGGCTATTTTCAAGCGTGGTTGATTCTGGGCCACCAGAAAGGATAATACCTTGTGGGTTAAACTCGCGAATTTGCTCTTCGGTTACATCCCAAGCCCAAAGCTCACAATAAACACCAATTTCGCGCACGCGACGGGCGATTAACTGCGTGTATTGTGAACCAAAATCTAAAATGAGGATTCGTGAATCGTGAATGTCTTTGCTCATGAAGTATCTCGTAAAGTCAGGTGCTAAACGCCACCAGCTTAAGCTGTGTGACTATATTAGGGCTAACAAAGGTTAGCCCACTTTTTTCAAGTTGTTAAAGGCTGATTAGCCTAAACGGTAGTTCGGTGCTTCTTTAGTGATTTGCACATCATGAACATGCGACTCACCCATACCAGCAGAAGTTACACGTACAAACTGTGGTTTAGTGTTTAATTCTTCGATTGTGGCACAACCGGTTAAGCCCATTGCACTGCGAAGACCACCCACTTGTTGGTGAATAATGGTCGCAATTGGCCCTTTATAAGCAACACGACCTTCAATGCCTTCTGGTACTAACTTGTCAGCTTGGTTTGATTTTTGGAAGTAGCGATCCGATGACCCTTCTTTTTGATCCATCGCACCTAGGCTACCCATACCACGGTAAGACTTGTAATAGCGACCTTGATAAAGCTCCACTTCACCTGGTGCTTCTTCAGTACCCGCGAGCATAGAGCCAACCATTACACACGATGCACCCGCAACCAATGCTTTTACAATATCACCAGAAAAACGAATACCGCCATCGGCAATCACTGGAATATCGCGACCTTTAAGGCCTTCAACCGCATCAGAAATAGCTGTTATTTGTGGTACACCACAACCAGTAACAATACGTGTAGTACAAATAGAACCTGGGCCGATACCTACTTTAACAGCATCAACACCGGCATCTGCAAGCGCAATAGCACCTTCGGCAGTTGCCACATTACCCGCAACAATTTGTAAATCAGGGTAAGCTTGACGAGTCGCTGCAACACGGTCAATAACGCCTTGTGAGTGACCATGAGAAGTATCGATTAGTAGTACATCAACACCGGCTTCAACTAATGCAGCAATACGCTCATCAGTACCCGCGCCAACACCTACCGCAGCACCTACACGTAAACGACCTTGCTCGTCTTTACATGCATCTGGTTTGTCTTGTGCTTTTTGGTAATCTTTTACGGTGATCATGCCTTTAAGTTTAAACGCATCATCAACCACAAGAATCTTCTCAATGCGGTGTTCGTGCATTAAGCTCAAGATATCTTCGCGAGCCGTTCCCTCTTTAACCGTTACTAGGTTTTCTTTTTTCGTCATCACTGTTGAAACTGGCTGTTCAAGCTTAGTTTCAAAGCGCATATCACGACTAGTTACAATACCTACTAGGTTATTTTCGCTATCGGTGACCGGAAAACCTGAGAATCCCTTTTCCTGAGACAGCTCAACGGCATCAGCAATAGTCAGATCGGCGGTTACTGTAACAGGGTATGAAACAATACCTGCTTCATAGGTTTTAACTTTACGAACATTTTTCGCTTGTTCTGCAATGGTCATGTTTTTATGAATAAAACCAAGACCACCTTCCTGCGCGAGTGCAATAGCTAAACGAGCTTCAGTAACAGTATCCATAGATGCTGAAATGAGCGGCAAGTTAAGTTTGATACCACGCGTTAAGCGAGTTGAAATATTTGCCGTATGTGGCAAAACAGTAGAATGACCAGGTACTAAAAGTACGTCATCAAAGGTAAGAGCTTCTTTAGCGATTCTAAGCATTTTGGCAACTTCTCACATGTGGATCTAAGATAAGGAATTGCGGCCAAATTTTAACAGCGTTGTAGGCACTAGTAAATAATATTTTGTATTTATTTATGATAAGCTAGATTTATAAATGTTTTTTGGTAGTTTTTATGTTTTCTAAGCCCTCGCAAACGGTTTATACCGTATCTCGCCTTAATCGTGAAATACGTGCCTTACTTGAACAAGGTTTTGCGTCTTTAGTACTCACCGGTGAAATTTCTAACTTTATTGCGCCTGCTTCTGGGCATTGGTATTTTTCGTTAAAAGACGATAAAGCGCAAATTAAAGCCGCCATGTGGCGAGGCAATAATCGCAACCAAAGTTACCGACCAATTAACGGCGCACAAGTAACCGTTAAAGCACGTGTATCTTTGTACGAACCCCGTGGTGACTACCAGCTTATTGTTGAACATATGGAGCCTGCCGGCGAAGGGCAACTTAAGCAAGAGTTTGACGCGCTAAAAATGCGTTTGGCTGCAGAGGGCTTATTTAGCTCCGCTTATAAAAAGCCCCTGCCCCAAAACATAAATCGCATAGGGGTGATCACCTCACCTACAGGCGCCGCAATTAAAGATATTTTAACTGTTTTAAAGCGTCGTGCTCCGCAATTAGAAGTGGTTATTTACCCTGCGATGGTGCAAGGCAAAGAAGCGCATGGCCATTTAATCAAGCAAATAGAGCTGGCAAATTTACGTAATGAAGTCGACGTTATCATACTCGGGCGCGGCGGTGGTTCATTAGAAGATTTATGGTGCTTTAACCATGAACAACTTGCTCGTGCTATTTATCAAAGCTCGCTGCCAATTGTGAGCGCTGTTGGCCATGAAATAGATACCACAATTAGCGATTATGTCGCTGATGTACGCGCAGCAACTCCTTCTGCAGCCGCAGAGCTCGTAAGCCCCAATACACAAGAGCTGCATAATAGGGTTAATCAGTTAATTAGTCGTTTAGCGAATGCATTTAAACACGACATTGCCGATAAACGTGCACTGGCAACTCAGCTACAGCATCGCTTAAATTTGTGCCACCCGCGCAATCAGCTAAACCAAAAATCACAACGCTTAGATGAGTTGAGTATTGCACTGCAACAGGCAATGCGTCAGCGTTTATATCAACAAGAACGCGTGTTAGCTAATTTAACACCCAGACTAATGCGCCAATCACCAGATAAAAAGCTAGCAAATGCAAACCATCAGTTAGCACAGCTCCATGCAAGGCTAAATCAAGCGATGCAGCAGCAACTACAACACGCAAATAATACGCTTGCCTTACAAGCGAGTCGGCTTGATTCGGTCAGCCCCCTTAATGTATTAGCGCGCGGTTACAGCATTACTAAAACAGCGCAAAATAAAGTGGTTAAATCAGTGGAAGATGTAAAAGCAGGTGATGTTTTAATTACAGAGCTTGGCAATGGCACAATAAAATCAACAGCGTCGTAAACATTTTAGCTAAAGCTCTGTTGTCATTAGCATGGTTAATTCACTGTCGCTGGAGGTTGAGGTTGTTCTTTTAAACTGCAGCCAAAACTCTTGTTTCATTAATTTATCATTGAGTTCTCGCCAGTGGGTATGGTCGAACGAATCTTTATCTGTTGGTGCGGCTAATTTAAATTTACAAACCGATGTTTTACACTCTGCGCTAATAATATCAGGCATTGCGACTAAATCTGCAGTAAGTAAAAAGTCTTGCAGTGCTGTTTCAGTTTGATAAGCCCACTCCTCATTGCGTATTTGTTCATCGAACTGTGCTTGTAAAGCGGCTTCGACATCATTTGGGGCACGCAGCTCTTTTAGAACACGATTCATGGTTGCTTTTTGCTCAGTAAGCTGCTTTTTTAATTCAACGACTTGTGCTTCAAGAGGTAGCTCATCTACAGATGAAGCTGCTAATAAATTTGAGTCCACATCGTTCATTTCTTTTGAAGCAGCGGCATTATTTGCAACTACACTATTAATGTTGTCTGTCACTTTGGTCGTATCGCTTTTTTTGTGTTGCACAATACTAGGCTGTTGATGTTCAACTTCTGTAATAACAAACTTTTCAGGTGCAGCAGCAAAAAAATTTAAATAACCCCACGTTAAGCTAACACCTGACACAAAACCACCAAGAAGCATTAAAAAACTATGTTTGTTCATTTTAATTCCCTTTAATTTTTATTTTTTAAAGCATTGCACTGGTGTGCGATTCGTTTTCTGGCTCGGGATATTCTAAAAAGTTTTGGTTCATACTTTCTGCCGGACACTCGCAATCAGGACGACCAATAATTTTTGCAGGTACGCCAACAGCAGTTGTGTGAGGTGGTACAGGGCTTAATACCACTGAACCTGCGCCAATACGTGCGCCCTCGCCCACTTCAATATTACCCAACACTTTAGCGCCCGCGCCAATAAGTACGCCCGCTCTGATTTTAGGGTGGCGATCGCCTTGCTCGTTACCCGTACCACCTAATGTAACCGATTGTAATATAGATACATTATCTTCAATTACGGCGGTTTCACCTATAACAATACCGGTGGCATGGTCAAACATGATGCCTTGGCCTACTTTACAAGCAGGGTGAATATCAACCCCAAACACCTCTGAGGTACGACTTTGAATAAAGCGCGCAAGCTCTTTACGGTTTTGTTGCCATAAGCAGTTAGCTAAGCGGTGTGCTTGTATCGCATGAAACCCTTTTAAATTTAAAATCACAGTAAGGTAGGTTTCGGCGGCAGGGTCACGATCTTTTACTGCTTTAATATCATGAGCAACATGTGTCAGCATGCGGTCACACTTTACAAAAGCTTGGTCAAACAGCTCACGGATTGTAAAAGCAGAAACCACAGCATCAGCTAGCTTGTTAGCAACAATAAAACTCAATGCCGACCCTAAGCACTCATGATTTAAAATACACGAATACACATGGCTCGCTAAAAGGGGTTCACGAGTTACTACTTCATTTGCTTCACTACGAAGCTGTTGCCAAATTTCATGACGCATAATACTGCCTTAAGTTATTACAAAGAGCCTACCGCCAATTCTAACGGATTTAGCCGCCTAGGTGTTAATCCCTTCGTTATTTGTTCTGGTTATTATATATAACTAGTTAAATTTCAGGCTTATATTACTTTTTCAAAGCCATACTATATGACAGCTAGGAAGGTTTGAGCATTTGTGCAAAAATAAAATAAGTTAATAAAAATCAATAAATAACAATATATGACAGCACGTGTGTCATGTGCCAAAATAGCCACTGGCGTACTGCTGACGGCGTAAAAAATAATAATAAACGCTAAATTAGCATCATCAACTCAACAAGGATAACGATGATGAAAAACGACATATTAAATACAAAAAAATTAGGCTATAAATTTTACTTTCAAGATGGCGATAACCAAATAGCCTGTTTTGGAAGCTACTTTACAGGTAAAGAAGAAGTCTATATTAACGATGACTTAGTTAGCAGCAGACGCAGCGTTAATATAAAAAGCTCACACACATTTGATTTTGAAAATTCGCAGTACCAAGTGAAATTTGACATGCTCAATATACTGACAGGACGACTTGAATGCACTCTTTACAAAGATCAAGAAGTGCTTGCCAAGCAAGTTCAAAGTAGTCTTCCTAGCGATCCTAAAAAAGCAGCTTTATTTATTCTAGGCTGTGCATTAGGTGGTGCAGTATTTGGCTATACCACTGCAGCAGTAATGGAACTATTTGTAGGGAAACTTTAACATGCAATTAAACCCTACAACGGTAAAGTCGCTCAGGCACACATTCGATTGGACACAACAACAGCTTGCCGATGCCTGCGATGTAAGCTTACGAACCATTCAACGAGTAGAAAAAGAAGGTGCAGCCTCAAAAGAAACCACCATGGCCTTATGTGCGGTATTTGAAGTACGCCAAGGTGAGCTTATTAAGCTTGATGAAAACAACCAAAATGATGCCAATAACAGTCCATCTAAAAGTTTTATTGCAGGTTTGATTATTAGCTCTGTTATTAGTTTTGCTCTTGGTGCAGCCTCAGTACTTTTAGTAAGTAACTAGTATTTAAAACCTAAAATATAAAAATGCCCCAATGCTTAATGCACAGGGGCATTTTTTAATACTTAAAAACTTAAATTATTGAAATACTTTATCCACCTTTACTACTTCAATATTTTTTGCAGGAATTGCCAGTTTATAATCAGCAATTACCTTATCTTCAGCCACTAACTCGGAAGGCTTATCGGTGTTATACACCATAGGCGAGGTTTGCATAGTTGCTAAACGTTTTTGCATATCTTCACCATCACCGGTAACAAACACATAGTGAATATTCTCAGTTTGTAGGTTATCTTTAATCACTCGATTTACATCGTCAACAGTCAATGTTTTCAGTTTGCTTGTGACGTAGTTTACAAAACTATCGGTGTTATAAAACTCGCTATCTAACGCATAACCTAACTGACGATTTTGACTAGCAACCATTTGTGGCACAAAGTTAATTAAAAAGTTACGTGTAGCTTCAAAATCAGCCTCAGTCATGCCATTTTTAATTAGCTTATCTAGTTCAAATAATGCGGTACGGGTAGCAAAATGCGCATCGTTGTTTGAGCGCAGTGGACGCAGCCACACCTGGAATATTTGCTCAGAGCGCCCTAAGTTTGCATCAGGTTTTGTTTGAAACATACCTCTAGGGAAGTATTCAATATAGGCGTAATCACCGTAATTCATACCACGCGTTTGACGAATACGTTCGTACAAGTAACTGTTAGAACTGCGATGCTCACCAAAGTACGAGCGCACTAACCACAGGGCGGTCCAGTCTTCGCTGCTACGAATGGTATCAATAGGGAACCCGAACGACACAGCCGTTGATTGCGCTGACTTTTCAACAATCGTTGCATGATGACCTTTAAGTTCTGGCGCATCAGGGATTGTTAAGCGGCTTTGTTCGCCTTTAGGGAGTGTCGCTAAGTCAGCTAACATTTGTGCTTTAAGCTTTTTAGGCACAGCACCAATTAAACCCACAGTAAGTTTAGCTTGTGTAAGCTCAGCATTATAAAACGCTTTAACATCATCAAGAGTAAGCGCTTCTAAATCAGATAAATCACCGTAGTTATAGCTTTCATAAGGGTGGCCTTTATAAAGCACACTGTAGAGCACTTCTTTGCCCAACTCTTCATCATTAGAAGCTTTTAAACCCGATTTAATGCCATCGATCATTTCTTTTTTCAGACGTTTAAAGTCATCTTCTCTAAAGCCTGGGTTTAGAAGCTGCTCACTCACTAAAGCATACCACTGAGCTGCATTATCTTTATGGATACGCCCTTGAAACGACAGCATTTCTTTATCTATTTGATAACCAAAACTACCCGCCAGCGGGTACATTGCCTTTTTAATATCTTTGTAACTCATTGAGGTTGAGCCACCTTGCGCCAGCATTGCGGCAGTCAGTGCCGCTACACCTTTTTTACCCTGCGGATCGGCAGCGGCACCGGTATTAAATAATAAGTTAATATCGATTAACGGCGAGCTATTGGTTTTATCCAGCACCTTAAAGATAGGCTTACTCGGTGTTTGCTGATACTTGGCTACCAAAGCATTTAAGTCGCTTTCTTGTTCAAAACCAGGGGCTTTATCAAGTGCCGACATAGTAATTGTGGTGCGCGCATTATCAACAAAATACTTATTTGCAACGGCTCTAATATCTTCGCTAGTGATATTGTCTGCCGATTTATACAGTTGGTTAATCACCTCAGGATCGCGCTCAAAATGCATATAGCTGGCAAGTGTAGAGGCAATTGCTTGCGATGAATCTAAACCATTTATAAAACTGTATTTAAGGTTAGACTTTAAATCGCTGAGTTTTTGGCTATCAACCAACTCAGTGCGTGCTTTAGCATAAGTACGGTTAATGGCATCACGCACTGTGGCTAAGTCATCGGCATTTTCAACTTTTACAAATACATGCAGTAACCCTGGATCTTTAGTTTCAGGGTTATAGGTAAACATTTGACTCGCTATTTGCTTTTCTACTACCAGCTCTTGGTAAATATCTGAATTGCTCGAAAAATAAAGCTGCGACAGTAAATCTAATGCGGCTCTGTCTTTTTTCTGAGGCTCCCATGCAGCCCCTTTATACGACACAAGTAACCAATGGCCAGGTAATCCCTCGTTTTGCTCATGCACATATTTTGGCGCTTGCTGAGTTGGCTCTTTTGGAATATCAGCAACATAGTCGCCTTTTTGCCAGTTACCCCAGTGCTTTTTAACCATCGCCATGGTCTCTTTTGGATCAACATCACCAACAATCACAAGCGATACATATTCAGGCTTATAAAACTTATCAAAAAACTCTTTACCGTAGGCCATTTGATCTGGCATAGCTTCAATGTCTTCAAAAAAGCCCATAGTAGTGTGTTTATAGGTATGTTTTTCGAACGCTTCTTGGCGTACTGCACTTAATAATTTACGAATTGGACTGGCGTTATTTTTTAAGTACTCGCCTTTAACCGTTAGCGCTTCGGTTCTAAATTGCTCTTCGGTGTAGCTTAGGTTTTGAAAAATATCAGCTTCAATCTCAAGTACTTTATCAAGATGTTGCTTTGAAAAATTTAAGTGGTAGTTAGTGTAATCGTTAGTTGTGTAGGCGCGGTTATCAACCCCTGAATTTTTTAGAATATCTGAATACACATCTTGCGGAAACTTTTGTGAGCCTTTAAACATCATGTGTTCAAAAAAGTGAGCAAAACCAGTTTTACCTGCTTCCACTTCATTACGCGAGCCAACAGATACCGGTATTTGTAGCGATACTACATCTGGGTAATCGGTTTTAACTACCATCACACGTAGGCCGTTATCTAGCTCTTCTATTAGGTAATCTTGTGAAAAAACACGCTCATCTGCTTTATTAACTTGTTCTTGTTGAGCTGCTGTTTGCGTGTTTTGACTTTGCGGCATAGCACAACCTGTTAAGGCCAGCGATACCGCTAGGCTAGTTGCCAATAATTTAAATTTCATTGTTATCCCTTTTTAAATTGAGCAATTTTTAAAACATTTACCAAACTAAGTATGCCGTAAAGTAATTAAATATAAGAGCCCTAAGCCTATTAATTATGTAAACAACTGTGTCAGTTATTTAATTTAACTATGAAAATAATTCACGTTAGTTGAGAAACTTTCAATAAATAAATCTATCTAGACGTCTAAATGGCTGCTATATTAAATCCATCATCACAAATTAAGCTGGAATGAGGATTATGGCTTTATCACTTCAAGAAAAAATACAGGACACCAACCAAGGTGTTTACCTAATTGGCACAACACCGCCAAAAATTGGGACTGATAAAGCGCAATTAACAGTCATTGCCGAAAAATTATTAGGCCGTTTACACGAAATTGAATATGACGGTGTGATTATTTATGACATTCAAGATGAAAGCAGCCGTACAGAGCAAGCGCGCCCATTTGCATTTAAGCAAACAGTTGATCCGCGCGAGTACAGTCAACTCTTACGAGGCTTATCTGATCTTGATGTAATTACTTATAAAAGTGTAGCTCAGCGCGGTGTGAGTGAGTTTAAAGCGTGGTTAGATGAAACTAAAAATGACTACGATTTAAAAAACGTGGTGTTAGTGGGTAGTCCTTCATCAGCGGGAGATATAAAGCTGAGCTTACCGAATGCCTATAAAACACTGGCAGAGCAGTCTGAAGACTTCTTTTTAGGTGGTGTAACCATTGCTGAGCGCCATGCCAATAAGCGCAACGAGCACCAACGCTTAATAGAAAAAACAGCACAAGGGTGCCAGTTTTTTATCTCTCAAGCCGTTTACAACGCACAAGCAACTATAGATTTAATAACCAGTTATGCGCGCACATGCAAAGCACAAGGCCTGACACCTAATCGGATTATATTAACCTTTACGCCTTGTGGTGGTGAAAAAACCTTGGAGTTTATGCAGTGGCTAGGTATCTCAGTGCCAGAGGCAACTAAATGGCGCATGCTTGATTCGGAAAATACATTAAGCGAATCGGTGCGTATTTGTCGCGAAAACCTCGACTCAATTTTAAAAAGCTGCGCCCACTTAGGTGTGCCGCTGGGCTTAAATATTGAAAGCTTAACCAACCGTAAAGAAGAAATAGACGCATCTATTAATTTATACCGATTGCTAAAAGCCACAATGGAACTCAACCTTGCGGAGAAACTGATAGCTTAATTGCGAGGTTCGGGGTTCGGGGTTCGGGGTTCGGGGTTCGGGGTTCGGGGTTCGGGGTTCGGGGTTCGGGGTTCGGGGTTCGGGGTTCGGGGTTCGGGGTTCGGGGTTCGGGCAGAATGATAAGCGACATCGAATAAGCCAGTTCAAGTAGTTAGCTTCGTTTATTTTAATAAGTACTAACTTGAACTGTCAGGTTTAAACTGTAGGACTTTATCAAATCTAACAGTCGCATTTGTGCCATGAGCGGATAAAAAGTGAATTTGAAAGCCTGTTGGGTGGCGCCTTCGGCTTAACCAACCTACATTTTGACGTAGGTCGGATAAGTGGCGGAGCCACGCCATCCGACAAAAATGATGAATTTACCAGAAACAATCTAATTTACCACGTTAGCGATATATAACTGCTTTACACTGTAAGTTAAACCACTCTATACCGACTATCGGCTGAGTGCCATTTGCGGACTGTCGTAACCTTAGACTCTTGTTAGCCATTTACTCTGGTAGTGAAAATGTGAACTCTTGATAGTCGTGTTCTTTAGTCAGTGCTGAGGCTGTATTTTCAAAGTGCTGTAAAAAAAATTCAGACTCTACTGAATCAGGTGTCACATGCTCTTTCACAAATGGGTGCAATGCAATTCCTGCATTCAGAGACAAAGGCACAAAGTTGAAAAATATTTGAGATTTACTGAAACCTAAAGATTTTGCCTCTTCTTCAAATTTATCTGCATTTAAATAGTTACGAATTAGATCTCTAGCATTAGCTCTCAATCTTGATTCATTTCGTGGCAAAGTTAACAAATCGTCTAAATCAGACCAAGATAGAGGTATATCAAAGTACCCTCCACCTTCTTCCTCTTCAGGTACAACAGAATTTACGTATAGATACTTCTTTTTGTTTGTAGGCTTTTCACAAACTTGATTATGGTAGTTCCATAAACTTCTAATTCTGTTTGCTTTGTTATGGTGGCGAGCATTGCGAATTGCCAGAATTATGCAAAGTTCAGGGACTGAATACCAATCTACTGGCTTTCCTAATTCTTGCGCCATCAAATCATATAAATTATGGAATGCATTTAATTTTGCGTTAATTGCAGTTTCCACAGTACCCACGGCTTCTGCTCTATCAATATCAATTAATTGTTTTAATCTTTGATTCGATTCAAGCAGAACTCTAAACGTTTGAGTCAGGTCTTCGAAGGAATGGGTAAGCATATAAACTCCGTACGTATGAATTAATGGCTAACAGCTTATTGAACACCGTTTTGGTGGTTTATAACACACCAAAACGGCGTATATTACATACCCCGATAATTTCACCAATAATTTCCTTTGTAAACAAGTAATTAAAATAGCGAGATATTAAGCATGTTATTTTTCCCCAAAGCGGCGTTTAATAATGTTATCGAACAGAATTAGGCTCTTACTCAAAGAAGTAATAATAAATTTAACTTTTCAGTGTCCGCTCCTCGCTCATACCCGAATTCTTTTGTAGCGAGCTAAGCTTAAAACTCCATAAACACCGGAGTACAACTAATGCACCAGTTAACTATATATCAGCCTAAAGAGCCTTGGAATAAAAATAAGCTTGTAGGACAAAAGTTACCTCTAAAATTACAGCAAATATGGGCTATCCGAATACGACTGGAACTTTTTCATAAAATAAGAGATCTAGCACTATTTAACCTAGCCATAGATAGCAAACTAAGAGGGTGTGATTTAGTTTCACTAAAAGTTAATGACATTGCACATGGTAAAGCAATCCAATCACGGGCAATAGTCGTTCAAAAAAAGACTGGTATGCCTGTTCAATTTGAAATTACTGGAAATACAAGGAAATCAATTGTGGCGCTCATAGAGCAATTTACTCTCAATTCTTATGATTACTTGTTTAAGTCACGAATTCATTCCTCTGAACACCTTTCAACCCGTCAATATGGACGTATAGTTGACTCTTGGGTCACCTCAATTGGGTTAGATAAGACTCAATATGGCACTCATTCAATGAGACGTACCAAACCATCACTAATTTACAAAAAAACTAAAAATTTAAGAGCCTGTCAGCTTCTACTTGGCCATAGAAAACTAGAGAGCACTGTCAGGTACTTGGGAATAGAAGTTGATGATGCGTTAGAAGTATCAGAACAGATCGATGCTTAAATTTGAACCTAAGCCAGACTCGAAGTTAGAGTCTGGCACGTGCCATAATCCGACCTTGAGACACATAGAGATTAAGACTGCAAAGATACGAAAGCGGAAGTTAGCTTTGGCCTGTTTAACGACAAATATTCCGACAAAGCAGTCATGACTATTAGTTTATTGTTAAATCTAATCTTTCTTTTCGTTCATCTACTCAATAACCCCACGCTAAACGTGACTTTAGCGTGGGGTTAGAGTTCACAGTAATTTTATCTGGATAGCTCTTTTATTTTTTTCTCTGAAAACCAGCGATATAAAACAGGTAAAACAAATAATGTTAACAGTGTTGCAGTTACCAAGCCGCCAACAATAACACTCGCTAATGGGCGCTGTATTTCTGCACCAACACCATTAGACATTAACATCGGTATCAAACCTAAAGCTGATGTTATAGCAGTCATAAGTACAGGTCTTAATCTTGAAGTAGCGCCTTCAAAAACGGCTTTAGATGCTTCTAGACCGTCTTTAATACGTTGGTTGATACTTTCTACCATAACGACCCCATTCAATACCGCTACACCAAATAAGGTAATAAAGCCAACGGAGCTTGGTACAGACAAGTATTGTCCAGATAAATATAAGGAGAAAACTCCGCCAATTACAGCAAGCGGCACGTTGACCAATATCAGCATAGCTTGACCAACAGAACCAAAGGCAAAGTAAAGTAGTAGTGCGATTAGTGCTAACGATAAAGGTACAACTATAGCTAACCTATTTTGAGCACGTTTTTGACTTTCGAACTGGCCGCCAATCGAAACAGAATAACCTGAAGGTAAGTCAACCTTTTCAGCAATTACCGTTCTGATATCGGCAACCACGCTTCCCATATCTCGATTTTGTACATTTGCTTGGATAACGACTCTTCGTTGTACATCATCGCGTCTAACTTGTGGTGGGCCTGACTCAAATGAGACTGAGGCTACGTCACCCAGCCGCACCCAAGCACCAGTAGGTGATTGAAGCCGAATATCAGCAATAGCTTCTTTGTTACTTCGGTACTCTTCCTCTATGCGAACGTAAATATCATAACGTTCATTACCATTGATTATTTGTCCGGCTTCAACACCACCAATACCATCACGCACAACCTCCATTATGTCACTCACAGACAATCCAAAGCGTGATAGTTCTTGCCTGTTAGGACTTATCACCAATTGCGCTTCACCAGCAATTTGCTCCAATGCAACATCCCTTGCACCTTCAATGTTTTTAATTGCTGTTTCTATTTCTTGACCTTTAGCCGCCAGTACCTCAAGTTCAGGCCCAAACAACTTTATCGCCAACTGAGCCTTAACACCAGATAGTAGCTCATCGACACGAGTCGCAATAGGTTGAGAAAAGTTGAGTAGCAACCCAGGGAATTCTTCTAAAGATCTCTCCATTTTTCCTTGAAGTTCATATCGATTAGATGCACTGGTCCACTCAGAAACAGGCTTCAACCCTATGTAAATTTCGATGTTATTCACAGGCTCTGGGTCTCCACCTATTTCTGCTCGACCAATTCGGCTTAATGCATAGGTTACTTCAGGGAAAGCCATTAGTTTTTCTTCTAGAATTGGTGCCACAGTGAGCGCGGTATCTAAACTGGAAGAAGGTGCAAGCGTTGCTCTTAAGTTTATCGTCCCTTCTTCTAACTCAGGTACAAATTCAGTACCAATTAATGGAACTAATGCAAAGGCAGAGAAAACTAATATAAGTGCGGCTGAAATGACTAATTTGGTGCGTTTTAGTGCGAATGTAAGCCCTTTTCTGTAGAGTTTGTCTAATGGCCTAAGAACAAAGCTTTCCCTCTCTTTTACACCTGACTTAAATAAATAAGTAGCTAAAGCGGGTACAACAAACAACGCAACCACAATAGCAGATATAACAGCTAAAATGATGCTTATTGCCATAGGTTGAAATAACTTTGCCTCAACACCTTCAAAGCTAAATAAAGGCGTAAATACGACTAAAATAATAGAAGCTGCAAAAAATACGGGACGAGCCACTTCTTTACCCGCATTTTGAAGACGTAACTTAATACCATGCTCATCTTGTTCTACATCATGTGGATCAGTATCAGCACTAGGCACTCTTTCTTTTACAGTTTTTAAATGGGTAGAGTCTGGTCTATTTAAATGCTTAAACATGTTTTCAACCATCACGACTGAACCATCAACTAGCATACCAATGGCTACGGCAATGCCACCCAATGACATAAGGTTTGCAGAAATGCCCCACCAAGCCATGATCATTAACGCGATACCAATTGAAATTGGAATAGATATTAGGACAAGGAAGGTTGCACGTATATTCATTAAAAATAGTGCTAATACAATACAGATGAAAATAAATGCTAGTAATAGTGCATCAACTACTGTATCAACGGCTTTTTCAATCAAATCAGCCTGATCATAAAATGGTTCAAAGCGAACACCTTTAGGCAATGCTTGATTAATCAATGGGATTCTTGCATTGATACCATCAATGGTGGCTTTAGTATTAGACCCCATGCGTTTTAAGACAATGCCAGAGACAACTTCACCTAAATTTTCGACTTTACCGTCTTCGGTTTTGCGCGTCATTGTGACAGCACCTTGACGAATTTCACTGCCCATTTCAACTTTAGCAATATCCGAAACCGTCACAACTGTCCCATCAACTGTTTTGACGGGAACTTGTTTGATATTACTAATACCAGCGTCACCACTTTCAAACCAACCTGCACCTCTAATAACAAGCTGCTCTTGCCCACGGTTCATATACCATCCGCCAACATTGGCATTGTTGTTATCTAGGGCACCAACAACGTCTTCTTGCGTTAGGTTATAAGAAAGAAGCTTAGATGGATCTACATTTACTTGGTACTGCCTAACAATACCTCCAAAGGAGAGTACATCAGTAACACCATCGACAGGCATAACGAGTAATTTTACTACCCAATCATTGAGACTCCTGAGTGCCATAGCATCATAGCCTGCATCTTTATCTGAAATAAGAAGGTACTGAAATACTTGGCCTAGCCCTGAGGTGTTTGGCCCCATTTCGGGTGTGCCGACACCTTCTGGTATCAGTTCTTTTGCGGCTTGAAGACGCTCAAATACAAGTTGTCTTGCAAAGTAAATGTCGGTGCCTTCTTTGAAAACAACCGTGACGCCAGACAAGCCTGTTTTAGAAATTGAGCGCACTTGTTCTACATCAGGTAAGGCATACATGACCGCTTCAATGGGGTACGTAATGAGTTGTTCAACTTCTTCAGCAGCTAGTCCTGGCGCTTCAGTATTTACAGCAACTTGAACATTAGTAACATCAGGAAAGGCATCTAAATTTAGTTTTGGTATAACCATAATTGCGCCGACAATTGTGGCAAACAGCGCAATCAAAATCAGGAGTCTATTATTAACAGACCAATCTATTATTTTATTAAACATAGTCTTGCTCCTTAGTGGTTATGCGGATCAAATCCGCCTTTAGCGATTTCAGAAGCAACAAAAAATGCGCCTTTGGTTACAATTCGCGTCCCACTATCAAGGCCAATGATTTCCCTAAAATCACCTAAGGCTCGGCCTAGTTCTACTTCTACAGCTTTAAATTCTCCAGGGTGGTCTTCGACAAATACGGTCCAATCACCATCTGCGCTGCGGATCAATGCTTCTTCTGGCACAGCCATCACTTTCTGCTTTGTGGCAAACTGAAAGTAAACTTTTACAAACATACCTGAATGAAGGTTATCATCAGCATTCTGTACCCCCAATCTAATAATTCTTGTACGAGTTACGGGATCAATTGTATGGGCTTCTTGGATAACTTTGGCATTGTAACTCTGGCCTTCTAATTTAAGTACCGCAGGAGAATCAATTGATAAATTTAGCTTTTTATTTGGAGAAACTTTTGCTTCAACCCATAGTTGTTTTTCATCAGCTAACAACATGACTGAATCCCCAGCATCAACACGTTGCCCTTGGATAAAGTCGTCTTGAAGCACGACACCTTCACGGTGCGCCGTTAATGCATATTGTCCAAATGCTTTAATGTCTTTGTTAGAAATACCATTTATTGCTTTTTCAGTTAACCCTAAAGCAATGAGCTTGCCATAGCTCGCATTGTATGTTGTTTCAGCTTGTAATAATCGACTTTCACTCACCGTCTTATTACCCAGCTTTTTTACACGTTGCCATTCGGTTGAAGCGATTAAATAGTCAGCTTGTGCTTGTGCCATTGCTTCACTAAATAATGTAACTAACTTCTGACCTATTTCTACATACTCGCCAAGCGCTGCATGGCGACTGATAATGACTGACTCTGTACGTGGTGATACCACATAACTTTTATAGCCATTAGCTTTTATTTCGCCAGGTGCATATACGGAGCTAAATTGATATTCAGGCTTAACACTTTCCACTTTAATGTTAGCAAGCGACATCTTCTTTGGATCAATAGTGATACCTTCTTCATGTCCTTCTTCTCCCTCTTTATTACCACCTTCATGGCCGTGCTCGTCATGGTCACCTTTATCTTCTTCATGTCCCTTTTCGTGTTCATGCTCATCTTGATGTTCTTTTTCTTCTTGTTTCGAAACGTTTGTGACAGAACCAGTTCCATCTGACGACTGTGCAAAAGCATCATGATTTGTAGTAAACCCAACTAACAGGCAGCTAATTACTACGGCTAAAAATTTTTTACTAATTACTGTATTCATTTTTGTAACCTATATTTTTAATAAATTTAAGATTTCGTTTTTCGCTACTGAAAAAACAAAGCGCTCAAATCTCAAATTTGGATAACTGACCCATACTTAAAATGAAGGATATTTCTGCAAGCTTGAATTGATTTTCCAAACGTATTCCTGCATGAAGCCCTTCCGCACGTTGATTTAATGCAAGTAAGTAGTCAGAAGTATTAATGTCACCAGCTTCCCAGCGCTTATTTAATAAGTTTTCGCTGCTATCTAATCTGCCTTTTGTCAGTTTTTGCCATTGCTCATAATATTTTTTACTGACAATAAGCGATTCATAATTAGCTTTTGCTTCAAATGACTGCTTTCGATAAACCGACCGAAAGTTAGCCTCTGCTGCAATTGCTTCTGAATAAGCGGCTTTAACAGTATCTGAATAGTTATTTCTGATATTTAAAGGCATTGAGAAAGTCACGCCAATCAAGTCTTCATCTCCACTTTTCCCTGCGTTAACTCCAATGGTTGGATTGGCTTTAGATTCCATAGTGGTTAGTTGAGCTTTAGATTGTTTTATCTTCCATTGCGCTCTAGCGAGTTTAACTTTTGGATGTTCCTCAACCCACTGAGAGTTAAATGAATAGTTTGTTGCTCCAAAAGTAAATGAAAACAAATTGGTAGTATTAGGCGTCCAATCAGGCAATAACTCCTGAACATTTACCTCTGCATTTTTCAAAGCAATTTGCGACTCAGATATTTCACTGAAAACTTGGGACAAGTTTAAATAAACCAGTTCAGCGTCAAGTGGCTCTAAAAGTCCTGCTTTTCGCTTATCTTCAATAATTCCAACGAGCGTTTGTAATTGATTTTCTCTTACTGAAAGTAACTGAGCCACCTTTTTTGCTGCTTGCCAATTAACTATTGCAGTTAAAGCGTTAGCCTTTTTAGAATCGAGTAGAGATAACAATTGTTGCTGGTTTGCATAAACACCAATTTCACCAATGCTTTTATTTGCTGATTGCTTATCCCAAAAATCAATCGTTTGACTGATACCAATAGAATAATTATCAAAATCACCCTCTTTTTCATAGCTTGCTTCAAGCTCTGGGTTATATACGGCTTTAGTTAAGCTCTTGGCTCTATGATTACTTGCATTAAGTAACTCTTTAGCCGCAACAACTTCGGGATCTTTATTTATTTGACTATCTAGCCATGAAATACTTTTCTGTTTGGCATAAGTGGCAACTGAAAAACTCACAGCCATACATAAAGACAGGACTAAACCTGCATTTTTTAAATATATATACATAAAAATTCTTAATTTTAAAATTAATAAACACGAAACCTTTATCCATTATTAAAGGATAAATAGGTC